>JBLNDC010000030.1:0-3907 GCA_050261255.1 Bacteroidota bacterium | reverse complement strand
TCCGCAATGGTGGACAGGGCGCAGGCCACGGCGGTAAAGCCGCCGATATCAACCGCCCAACGATGAAAAGCGGCAATTAACCCGGCCCCAATGCCCACTATCGGCCCTCCGTAAAGCCCGCCCACAAAAACACCGATTATGCGCGAATTGGCGATGGCGCCATTGACCGGGGTACCGGTATATGTGGCCAAAATTCCAATCAGTCCGAAGATGACTGCCAAAACCAGCTTGTCGCCAAGGGAGTATTTCTCTCCGGCCACCAAATTTTTAAAGATGGTCAACTTGGACAGAAAATACGCAGTGAAGATGATAATGCTCATATTGCTGAGCATATCTTTTAGAACATAAATAATCATTTTTTCCCCGAACCTTTTGGTCGATTATAAATAGTGAATATTATGTACTATATAATTCGATCCGCAAACATTTTCTCCTGCTTACTGGCTCTAATGTAAACACAAGTAATTGATTATATGATCATCCAATTTTGTAAGAACGCGACTTACGAAAAATGGCTAACCTTTTGGCAAAAGGTTCTTTCCGTGTTTTACCTTATGCAAACAATGTAGTTTGTCAGGGTCAGGACTTGAGTTTGACTCTCAAAGAATCGAATCCGACTCTTGTAGACTTGAATACGATTCTTAAAGAATCAAATCCGGCTCTTTTGGACATGAATTCGCCTCTCAAAGAATCAAATCCGGCTCTTTTGGACTTGAGTTTGACTCTCAAAGAATCGAATCCGGTTCTTTTGGACTTGAATTCGACTCTTTTAGACCCGACTCCGACTCTCAGAGAAACAAACCCCACTTTTTTTAGACCCGGCTCCGGTTACCAAATCTAAAAAAGCCCCCTGAACTCTAGAAATACTAACAGGGGAGGGTTTATTTTAAGATTTTTATTTAGCAATATAGTGAATTACGGTTTGATATACTTATTATAAAGAAGGAGAGCCGATATCTTCATTGAAATAAAAAATAATAAATTTGGTTGAAAGGTTCACATGGTAAAACTCACCGCGGCTAAGTATAGATTCAAGATTAAAGTAAAAGAATCGATGATATTGCCTCCCTATAAAGGATCTACGTTTCGTGGCGGCTTTGGCGGGGTTTTCCGGAAGATTGCTTGCAGCCAGCGCCAATGCAGCGAGTGTGGTCCATGTATCATCAAAAACAACTGTCCTTATCGTTTTATCTTTGAGCCTGGCTCTCCCGAGCAATCGGAGTTATGGAATAAGTTTGATGAGATCCCCCGGCCTTTTATACTTGAACCTCCGGATACCCGTCAAACCTTATTTAAACCCGGTGAAACAATAAATTTCGACCTGGTGTTAATCGGCAAAGCCATCACCTATATACCCTATTTTATCTTGGTCTTTAAAGAATTGGGAGAGGTCGGTATCGGTAAGAGGCGGGCTAAGTTTGAATTGATTTCGATCGATACAGTTGACCCCCAAGGGAAGAGCGATGCGGTAGTGTTCGACGGGGAAAGAGTCTATTCTGTTGAAAATGACATACGTGATCTCCAACTCCAGGATTTAAAAGATCGGCAGCGGTTAACGATCCATTTTCAAACTATGACCCGGTTAAAGGTAGCCGGAGAATTAAGCCCCAATCCCGAATTTACCGTTTTGATGAGGGCATTACTTCGCCGGCTTAGCGCCTTGCAGTATTTTTATACCGGTGTGAAACTGGAGTGCGATTTTCACGGTTTAGTGGATCAAGCAAACCAAGTTAAACTGGTTCATGACGAAACGGTTTGGGTTGATTGGGAACGTTATTCGTCACGCCAGGATACACGGATGAAAATGGGCGGGTTGGTTGGAAAGGCGGTCTATGAAGGACCGTGGCAAACGCTGGCTGAGTTTCTTGCTTGGGGGGAGATTCTCCATGTCGGTAAAGGCGCAACCTTCGGATTGGGAAAGTATGAGATATTATAATAGGTTCTGTCTATGACTGTTGTTTGGTACAGCCATTGTCAACACGAAGAATGCCGACCGGAGGCTATCGCGTGTTTTGCCATGCACCATACGACTACAAGGTATGAGGGTTCTTGCAGGACCCACATACGTTTTTGGATCAACACTTATTTCAGACAGAGCCTGATAATAAGTTCACATAGTTCTTTTTAGCCGGGGAAAGGTTCTCCCCGGTTTTTGTTTAATACGTCAAAATTTGTCGAAGGAGCAGAGTAATATAAAAATGGGAAGCTTTGTTCTAAAGGCTTACAGGATAGGAAGTATATAATAGTAATTTTACTTAATTCGCAGGAAATTACGGTCTATTGTCGAAATTTACCAATATTCTTAAATGAAATGAAGGCGTATATATTGCGTGCCGTTATTGTTACAGTTGGAACCTCCTTAATCACCAATTTTCAAAAGTATCATCCCGAGCTTCCCGTATCATCTCAAAATTTGAAACAGTATCTTCAGACCTACTTCAACAAAGCCTCGGCTGAAGTCAATAGTTTGGACCATCTTAAAATTTATCAAAGTGATTTTCTCCATTTTGTCTGCTCCGACAATGAAGAGGGAGAATTATGCGCAAGCATGTTGGCAGGGTTTTATGCTGAAACACAGAGACTTTTGGCGGATGTGGTTAAGATTCCGGGGTTAGCCAAGAACTATCAGGATTTTCAAAACCGGGGTTTGAAAAATTTTATCAATACTTTGGCGGATATTATTGAGAAACATCAAAATGACGCAGTAATCGTAGCCACCGGGGGGTTTAAAGCGGAGATCGCTTATGCGACTTTGATTGGGTTATTATACCGGTTGCCTGTTCATTATCTTCATGAGGATTTTACGGGGTTGGTTACTATGCCGTTCTTGCCGGTGACTTTCGACTTTGGCCCTTTTGAAACTTATGATATGGTGTTTCAAGATATCTGCAATGCACCCACTCGGAAGGATGCAGTCCGATTAATTGCAGCCCTTCCTCCCGAACTTCAAAGTTTATTTCATAAAAATGATCAGAATAAGTATGACTTCTCCCCTCTCGGTCAAGCAGTAAAGCGGGCGTATTACAGTTCGGTCTTGAATAACCGGTCTAAAAAATTTCGGTTGGAGATTGCCAAAGAACATAGTCATTTATGGGGAGACGGCGATATTGAGATCTCCGCCGTTCCCGACCAGGATATCCGGAAAATTTTACAGCGAATTATCCATTTTGCCCCTTTAATCAAACGATTCTATCTTGACTTTATGGAGAAAGGCCATGTATATGAGCCATACCTGGAATTGAAGAAAAAAGAGTCCGGCGTACTGACATACAAGATTCATTGCTCTCAGGGAAGCCAGTATTTAAAGATCTACACCCAACCCGATCAGGAGACAAGGCTGTTGGAACTGGTGGGGGAGAGGATTTATCCGTAGGGGGCAAGTGACATGCATGTTTTATCGTTTTTAGGTACAGGTAGTTATAAAACTACCATTTACGAGTTTCCTGAACCGGTTAAAACGCAATATTTTATTGAGGCGCTGACTGCAAATCTTGATCCGCCACCAACCAAGATTACAGTTTTTGTTACTAGAGAATCAGAGGTGATGCATTTCCCATTGGTTCTTGAAAAACTTAGGACCAATGGGTTTAAGGATAGTCAGGTTCAAAAAATCAAGATTCCGGCAGGACAAACAGTTGATGAATTATGGGAAATATTCAATCAAGTCATCTCAGCCGTTGATGTCGGAGAGGAGATTGTTTTCGATATAACTCATAGTCTCCGTTTTCTCCCGGTGATAACCTTCTTAACGCTTATTTACTTACGATCGGTTAAGGATATAAAGATTAATGAATTATATTATGGAGCATATACCCAGGAAAGACTCGATAATACCCCGGTTTTTCGTCTTTCCGGGTTCTTGGACATTTTTGATTGGTTGGAAGGCGCAGATTCTTTTATTAAATAT
>JBLNDC010000029.1:0-2571 GCA_050261255.1 Bacteroidota bacterium | reverse complement strand
GTTTACAAAAATGCAATATTTTGACCCGTAAGTAATTGATCCCACACTAAAGTCTAGGCCATATACATTCCCCCGTTGATATCCAAGGTAGCCCCGGTAATAAATCCGTCATATTGCGACGCCAAAAAAGCTACCGCGTCCGCAATATCTTCGGGGCATCCGGCCCGTCCCAAGGGGATCTCGGAGATAGTTTTACGGGCGGATTCATCAGTGGTATGTGTCTGGTGAAAATACGTTCCCAAAATGAACCCGGGTGCGACACAATTTACCCGCACGCCCCGGGGACCAATTTCAGTTGATAAAGAGCGTGTAAAGGTGATAACCGCGCCTTTAGCCGTGCCATAAATCAATGAACCGGCATGCCCTCCTTTACGCCCTGCTAGTGAAGCTAAGTTAACGATCGCTGCCCCATTGGCTTTAAAAAGATAAGGTAATGCCTCGCGGGTAACCAGAAACATGGTCTTAAGGTTTACGTCCATGACCTTTTGATAAAAAGATGTCTCCATCCCTTCGAGAGTTTGCCGACCAATAATATCGCCGACGTTATTTATTAAAATATCTAAGCCGCCTAAACCTTCAGCCGCTCTTAGAACCACTTGCTTGACTGTAGCTTCATCAGTCAAATCGCCGCTAACATCGACCATTTTGATGCCAAAGCCACTTACTTTTTGGCGTAGTTCCGCCAAATCCTGCGCGGTATTTTGAGTTGCCCGGTGTTGAAACCAATGGACCGCGATATTTGCGCCCCGCTTTGCCAATTCATAAGAGATCGCTCCTCCCAGGCCGTTAGCACCGCCGGTAATTAACACATTTTTACCTTGTAAAGAACCCAATTTCGTAACCTCCTTTAAGGTCGTACGACCCCTTTTTTCAATAATAAATTGGCCCGAAATGCCGTATCCCCAGTAATAACTACCGCGAAAGCATTTTTAGTGCGTTCGTAATATTGATACCTTTCGATATGATCGAATTCTTGAAAATCCGGTTCGGTTCGGCGGATAATTCTTCGGTACTCTTCCCAGATTGGCGGTGCAGTCTCGTTGGCAGTAACCGACATTAAAACTGCCGGATATTTTACCGTCTTGTCCAATGGGAAAAAAGCCAAAATGGTCTCCAGCAATTGAGGAAGCATTACGCCATCACATCGAATCAACCTTTTAGCGCACGTAGCCGCCGGGAAATTCGCGTCGGCCAATACGATTTCATCACTATGCCCCATCTCCATCATTGTTTTCATCAACTCAGGGGAAATTATTGCCGGAATATTTTTTAACATTTAATCAACTCCCTTTTTCTAGTCTTTAAAAACCAAGGTTATTTATTCATGTATACCTGTATTATACCTATATATTATTACTAATTTCTCTGATTTGCAATCCCATGCTCGTAGAAAATCAATTTTAATATTTGAAATGGATTTAGAACTATGTTATTCTTTAAATAAAAAAATTAACAGGTTGAATATAAGTTTTAATGGAGAGTACCATGAAAGTTAACCGTGAAATTAAAGTGCCTTTATATGTTCAGGTCTACGAAAGATTACTCAAAATGATCACCGAAAAAAATTGGCAGGCTGAGGAACTCTTGCCATCGGAACGTGAATTGAGTACTATGTTCAATGTTGACCGGCTCACGGTTCGTAAAGCTTTAGCGATGTTGGCTAAGGAAGGCTTGGTCGAAAAAATAGCCGGGTTAGGAACACGTGTAACGAATGTTACACATAACCAAAACGATAATTCCAACTTTCGCAATCTACTGTTTTTATTACCCAGAGTCACTAATAGCATTGTATCCGCTCAGTTAATAACGGAGTCTTTTATTACTAATTTATTTTATAGTGTGGAAAAAGAATGTAAAAATCATGGATTTAACTTGGTTTACACTACTATAAGCGATAGTGAGCTTTTAGCTGATGTGCTCAAAGATCGTGCAATTAAGGGAATTTTGTTCGTTAGTAAGGTCAACGAAAAGTTCATCACTGACGCCCGTAAACTTAAAATTCCCGCTGTAGTAGTCAATAACGAATCAAATTCTTTCCCCACCATTCGCGCCGACCGCGAAAAAGGCACTTACGAAGCCATTAAGCACTTGATCGAATTGAATCATCGTCAAATCTGTTTTATCAGCGGAATTCCCAATTATGTTACTTCCAAGGATAGCTTCCACGGATATCAACGCGCTTTGATGGATGCCAATATTGATTTGAAACAGCAAATAATTAAAGAGGGCGACTGGACTTTTGAAGGTGGTTTTAAGGCCATGGAGGAAATCTTAAAGGAGCAATCCCCCTTACCTACCGCTGTTTTTGCTTGTAACGACATGACTGCCATTGGCGCAATGGAAGCGCTCAAAACCGCCGGCCTCAGAGTTCCTCAAGATATCAGTGTAATCGGATTCGATAATATCCAGCAGAGTAAATATTGCAGCCCCAAATTGACCACAGTTGAAGTGAATACATCTTTAATGGCTAAGATTGCTTGTGAACATTTATTTATGTCGCTTAAAAATTATGAAATACATAATATTCAAATTATTTTACCTACCGAACTCATCCTTCGAGAATCTACCGCT
>JBLNDC010000028.1:0-8717 GCA_050261255.1 Bacteroidota bacterium | reverse complement strand
TGTCAGCGGTCAATAGAAATACAACATTTTGGCCAATAAAAATACAACATTTCGCCAGAGTCAAATTGGAAATTAATAAGCTTAATCTTGATCTTGGAGAATTCGTTCCCGGTGTTTAAGCCGGTAACTGTCTCCTGTAAGGTTAAACAGCTCACATTTGTGCATTAGCCGGTCCAGCATCGCCGATGCGATGACCGGATCACCAACAAATTCACCCCAGTCTTCAAATCCATGATTGGATGTGAGAATGATTGAAGTTTGCTGGTAAAGCCGATTAATAAGCCCGAAAAGCAAGTTTGCCTCTTGGCGGGAGATGGGCTGAAAGCCCACCTCGTCCAAAATTACCAGATTGGCTTTGTACAATCTCAGAAGCTGCTTTTTACTCCGGCTAGAGATGGCTTCCGTCTTAAGCCAAAGAATCAGTTGCTCCATCGGAGCGAAGAATACGCGATACCCTGCATCAATAGCCGCTAATCCCAGCGCGATCGATAAATGGGTTTTCCCTACACCGGGCGGTCCCAAAAACATAATGTTGTAAGCACCTTCAAGCCATGACATTTCGGTTAACTGTTGCATTTGGCGGCGAGAGACACTGGTTTGAAAACCAAAGTCAAAATCGTCGAGCGTTTTATGGTAGGGAAGATTGGCTGTTTTAAGTCTTCTCAGCCTGCCGGTATCTGATCGATTGTCTTGTTCCACCTTTAATAGCTCTTGAATCGTTTGCAACGGAGTCCATTCCTGCTGTCTTGCTTTTTCAAGGATGGTTTCCAGTTCTTTGGCGGCATATTTTAATGACAAGTTATCAAACTGTTCTTGCACTTTTGAAAGGAGATTCACGGTTTATCACCTCCTTTCAATAAGGCAGTATACTCGGAAAGTGGCCGTTGTTGAATTTGTACTTTATGCAGCAACACGACTTTCGGATTCTGTGACAAGGCTTTCTGTTCTTCCTGAAACTGCCTGTCAAAGTATTGGGCGGCATCCCGGAATTCTGTCGCCGAAAATAAACTATTGGTCAGGCAGTAAGTTATAGCTTTTTTCCAAGTTCGTTCATTAAATTCCGATACAGTAGATTCTATTAGTTGAAACTGATCCCGGACATATCTGCCTTTCAATTTGCGAACGTGATGAATAAAAATCCGGGCTTCATTTAAACCCTGCAATTTATCAAGTAACTTTTGCTCCATGGCATCTAAGCTTTCGCTGTAATCCCGGCCATGGTTGGTTTGCTTAATCAGACGCCCTTTTTCTTTAGATAATGGATGTTCCGCGATAACAACCGGATCAAAGATGTCCGTGATGCGCAATTTGCCGTCTACTTCTTCTAAGGTCACTTCACGGCCCGGGCTGTAGGTTCCTAAGGGAACACTGTAACGGCAACCTTTATATATTACGGTATTGTCCTTATGGACACTTCTTGTTACAATAGGAGTTGAAAGTTTCCTTTGGTACGGTACCGGTTTTAGGAACAACTTCTCCTGACAGAAGACTTCCTCCGGTACTTTTTTTGTGGTTCCATGAATTTTGGCATTGGCAGTTCTTGAAAGCCAGGCGATAAAATCTTCATTCCATTGGTCGATGTCGAAAAACCTACGATGCCTTGCAAAACTGCGTTTGAAATATTTAACGACTGCTTCAACCTTGCCTTTGCTTTCCGGATCTGAAGCCCGGCAGAGATAAACTTTAAATCCCATGCGCTGTCTGAATGCTTCAAACTCTTTGGTGTAAATGATGTCGCCGTAGTTTTCGTCTACTGCAAGTAACCGATCCTGGTCAAAAACTATCTCCTCCGTAATTCCACCGAAGAAGTCAAAACAGTCTTCGAGTGCGATTACTAATTGAGCTGAGGTTAATGGGGATGTGTACCATCCGCCCCATTTGTACCTGGAATGGGATAAAACACAGGCCACAACATAAACTTTTCGATAGGTACGGGTTCCTATATCTTCAACCCAACTCACTCCCAAATCAACTTGCATTTGGCATCCCATCGGGAGTTCTTCAACTGCTGAATATTGCCTGGGCTCGGATATGCTTTTTGGAATATTATGCTTTTTACGTAGCTTCCCGACAAGTCTTCTTACTGAGCGTTCAGAGACTTGAACATCATAATGTTCTTTCAAACGGTCCCAGATTTCGGCTCCGGTTAGACCTGGCTGTTGTTTCAGCCAGTCTAAGATAATCCCTTCGTAGAGTTCCAAACCCTGTCTGCGTTTACGGGTTAGAATAGAACGTTCGAACTCTTCGGCGGTCATGTCCCAGTACCGGGACACGGTTCGATAATTTAATCCCAATTGTTCTGCTACTTGGGACTTACCGAATCCTAAGTCTCTTCGTTGTTGGATATCGTTGTACATTGGCCATCCTTTCAAAACAAACCCTCCTTGATATGAAATGTGATACAATGGTATCATGTTCCATATCTTACAGTAAGGTTTGCACTTTTGCTGGCCAAAATGTTATATTTTATCTGTCCGTTTTCTTGTATTTTATTTTACCGCTAACATCCTGCTAGGTATTTATAAATTTCGATTCCAGAATTTTGTTTATCTGCGTTTAAAGTCAAGGTATCTTCAAAGTATTTCTTCCTTTCAAGTTCTGATACATCATCAAATAATTTAAAATATCCTAGGTTTTCTAATTTCAGTTCTCTCCCTTTAACTATACTAATTCTCTGGAAAATTTCTAAAGAGTAACTGGCATAACCATCAAAATAGCCTTCGGCGGTTCTATCATAAGATATTGCAGCCTTAGTATATTTATCAAGCATACGGTACGAGTCAGCCATTAAATTTTTAGCATGAATAAAATTATCATCTGTAACATTCGTATAAGCACCTTTCGCACCAACATTTTCTAGTGTTGTAATTACAGAGACTATTTCTTTTATTACTTGTTGGTAATTGCCGCTTTTATACAGAGTATCCCACCTGCTGACTTCTTTGTCAAAATCAGTAACGGCAAAGAGGTTGGAAACCATCATAAAACATAAAATTAAGATTATTAAAAAACGTTTCATCTCGTCACTCCTTTACTATCGAAATAAATAGTAATATCCAATAAAATCACCATCATTTAGCTTGTCTAAATTTAACATATTGCTAAACTCATT
The DNA here is from genome assembly GCA_050261255.1 of Bacteroidota bacterium. Lineage (GTDB taxonomy): Bacteria > Bacillota > UBA4882 > UBA8346 > UBA8346 > JAAYHS01. Next base: position 5,605 of record JBLNDC010000028.1, on the reverse strand, counting down.
CCACATTGTAGGCTTAACCGTTTGACAACCCATTGAACCTCTATTGAGAGCAGTATCTCCGCTGTGGAATTCAATTCCTGTGGCAAACGGAGTATTATAGTTCGGATTCGCTGTTCCTTCTATTACGTTCCCATCGTTATCTAATTTTCCAGGATAAGGATTAAGTCCTTCTGTTGGAGTTCTCCATAATAGCTTCGCAGTCATATTTATTCCAACTGAACTATATGAATCAGGATCTCCTTTATGATGCATCTTTGTCATAAGATATGGATCTCCTGTGGTTTCTGCAATAGTTGCATATGCAGATTTATTTGGCAAGCTGCTTGTTTCTACTGCCCCGATTGCTCCTTGCTTTGTGGTTGCTATTGTCAAAGCGCCATAAGCAGTTTCTGTTTTATTCGTGCTATTTTCATGAACAAATCCTTCCTGGGTTATTAAATTAATCTGTTTGTCTCCTTCTTCTCCACTCTTAAAGGTAATAGTCTTATCAACAGTTTTACTTTTATCACTTGATACAAACGTATACGTTTGACTAAATCCATCTGAACCACCGTTATTAGTTACTATCGTTACTTCTCCTGCATCACTCATAAACATTTGGGTTGTTTCAGATGCGACTAGCTTATTCTTCTTGTAAGTTTGCGTAACTTTCTCTTTATAACTTACCCCATCAATACCAGTATCAGCAGCCGAGACTGTTCTTTCGTAACTAAGTGTATAATTTCCAGAAATTTTACCATATAGAACTCTTACACCATCTAATCCGCTTAAGGTATTTACTAGGATGTTAAAAGTTGAAGTAACTTTTGCAAGTTTGGGATCTAAAGCGCCTAGCAAATTCACGTATTTACTAAAGCTACTCAGTTTAGAAGCAACATCACCTATTCCAGTTAGGAAATGTCCCGTTGGATCGATGTTCATAATAGGATTGTTGGCACAATCCCTAATAGATTGGGGTCGGGTTTTTTATATATTGATAAAATTATACCATTTTTTACCGCCGTAGAGAACTAGATCAGGTGATCGATTAGCTCAATCCAGCGATAGTTGCAAGATTGATCTAGTAAGTCAAATGGCAGAGGGGATCGAATTGGCAGTGGTGGCAGAGATGATCGGATCGCAAGATCGATAATCTCTGCCGGATGGGATAGGCTAAGAGGTTGTTTCTTTTGGTTCTTTTTGGGGTTTAGGAACGTCTAACATAGGCGGGTTAATATATTCCTGGTTGTAATACATAAGACGCCAGATGATATTAACCAGCCTTCTTTGGACGCATTTTAGAGCCTGTCCCTTGGTCTTGCCTTCTTGTAGCTTTTTATGATAATATTCGTAAAAGAAGGGGTTATTCATCTTGTTATTTTTCCCATTAGTCATGGTGACGATGACCGCCAAATGATAAAAGATGGAATTTAAAGTCCGGTTCCCCCGTTGATTGGCGTATTGAATATTGGTTTGGCCGGAAGAGTAAGTTACCGGAGCCACGCCGCAGTACCGAGCTAACTTCGCGGGAGTGGCAAACCTTTTAATATCGCCGATTTCGGCGATCAAATAGGCGGCGGTCACGGTGTCGATTCCCCGCATACTGGTAAGCTTGTAGTCGAATTTGTCGATAAACTCTTCTAAAATGGTATCAATGGATTCAAGTTCCTTTAAATTATTGTTGATCTGGTTGATGGTGGACTTGATCGCCATGTCCCGCGCTTCCTGGTATTCAGTCCCGGTGTCCCCGTCTCTTTTAATGCAGTCCAGGATCTGCCTTGCCTTGGCTAAACCAAAGAATTTACAGGATGTTTCCTCCAGCAGTTCCGCCAATTCCGGGGCGGTCACGTCTTGGAGCTTGGCCGGGGAAGGGTATTTCTCAAAGAAGACCAAGCCCGTATTACAGCAGGTATTGGTGAAAAATTTGCCGTAACTCGGATAATGCCCGATAAGAAAGGAATGCAGATGATTTTTAAGCATGATGTTCATCTTCATAATCGACCTGCGCCGGGCTACCAGATTAGCGAGTACCCAAAACTTATCCTGGGGATCGGCGTTAGGAAGCTGGTCGAAACGGTTTAAAAGAACCCTGGCGGCGCATTCGGCATCAACTTGATCGGTCTTATGGAGAATATTTTGGCTTTTGCGCTCACTGGCGACCAAGGCGGCGTTAACATGCTTGACCTGATATTTCCGTTTAGTGAGGAACACCGTTAAAGACCGTCCATAAGCGGAAATGTCCTCCAAACCGAAGATAAAGCTAGTCCCCTTTGGTTTAAACTTCTGGATTGACGAAATGAACTCCGGGAACGCGCCGGGGGCGTTTTGGAAAGTGATCTCCCCCAGTTTTTCATAGAAACAATTGAGGATTACCGCGCAGTGAGTCTCCTTGTGGCTGTCTACTCCAACGTAGACATGTTTCATTTTCGGATGGATCATTGATACATCGCTCCTTTTTTAGTTTTATGATATTGTCAAGGTTCCTAAAAACCTAGAACATCCCTAATGCCCAGCGTCATACCCCGGTTTTGGCCGGAATACCGCAATAATTAATGAGTTTAGGTTTTCTTTAAAACTCCCGTCATAAATGCAAAAGCGTACTTTTGCGCTTATGACGGAAGTTTTAGAGGGCTGAAGGAGTTTTTAACATCGCGTATGTAGCATTGGCCTTATACCGGGTTGCCTTAAAACCGCAACTATAAAACGAATTCCGGTATCAAACAAGGTCTGCATAGATTGCTCCGGTGCGGCTCCAAACCCCCTAAAAATTCCGGTATCTATATAATGAGGACTTCCGAGTATGAGAAAAAGTCCTCTTGTTGTTATGCCTCCAACTTTTCAAGATCAATTAGTGTGATCTTGATGAACCCGTATTCATAACGGAGGGCGATCACGCTGCCGACGACAAACCCTAACTGTTTCATCCAAAACCCGCTAATCTCGATTAGCGTAAAATATTTATAGTGCTGGAAATGCTGGGAGACTTGAAACAGGCCGGAACTAGCTTTTAAAGCGTCTTTCACTAAATCTTTATAGTTATCCGAATCCTGTAACCGGATCACGATTTTACCCGCCATATATTCGGCGGTAACTAATTTCCCGGCTGAAAAACCTATTTTCTCCAGCCAATTACCGGAAAGCCTGATTGCCGGGATTTTACCTCGTGAACTTACCACCATTACCTTTGTTTCCATGCTCAAACCTCCAAAGTATATTGATCCAAGTCAAGCGGTAAGATGATTATCAATCCGTATTCATACCGGGTAATAATGATACTGCCGACGGTAAACCCGAACCGCTCCAGCCAAAACCCTTTGAGATCAATTTGGGGATAAGCCTTTTTACCGACGGTTTCCCATCGGACTTGAAACAAACCGCGACTGGTTTTAAGTCCTCCCGTGATTGAATTCCCTAACCGTAAAGTAATTTTACCTTTTTGATATTGGGCGGTTACAACTTTACCCGCTTCAAAACCGATTTTCCCTAACCAATCACCCTGTAATTTAATAGCCGGTCTGCGTTTTAACTTGGCTTTGGCGTGAGTTACCGTGAATACTTTTGTTTTCATGCTTCATCCTCAACCGACAACTTGATTAACCCGTAATCATAACGGACGGTAAAGGATTGCCCAATTTTAAACCCCAAATTCGCCAGCCATAACCCTTTAATGTGAATCCTGGGAATTTCCATTTCCCGGACAACGCTCCGCCAGACTTTGAACAGGCCTTGACTTGGTTTCAGATTGCCCGTTTCGGAGGTTGGCAGGTCAAAATCTTGCAGACGGAAGATCATTTGCCCGGCGGTGTATTCGGCGGCGACTAATTTGCCGGGAGTAAATCCGATTTGAGCTAACCATTCCCCTTGAAGGGTAATCATCGGTCGGCGGTGCTTGCTATGGGTTACTTTTGATCTGGTGACTACCAGCCGCTTAACGGGCATTTCCGCTTTACCCTGTCCTATTTCCAATTGGGCAAGGTCAACCAGTAACAGCGTGATCAAGCCATATTCTAAATAGGCGACTACAACGCTACCGGCGGTAAACCCGAACTGCTGGAGCCGGAATTCCCGGATGTCCAGCCGGGGGAAGGCTACGTTATTGTTTTGTCCCCGTTGTACATGAAACAAGCCGGAGTTTGTTTCTAACGCCTCTTTCACTAACTCTTGGTAATGGCCTGGATCTTGCAGGCGCAGGATAATTCTACCTTGTCCATATTTGGCGATGGCTGATCTTCCATAAGTGAACCCTATCTCGTGTAACCAATCGCCTTCAAGCCGGATTGTCGGGCAACGTTTCGTTTTAACCCTCGCGCCGTCATAGTAGGCTTTAATGTTATTCACCGTCAATACTTTGGTTTCCACGCTTAACCCTCCTTGATAACCTTTAGAATCAATTGGCCTTCGCTTTCTTCCACCGTGATTTTTTGGCCGATCCCGAATCCTAAAACTTGCAACCATTTCCCCCGCAAGCGAATAAACGGGACTTCCCGGCGGTCAGCGACCAGGGAGGAAACAGTCAATACTCGTTTGGTCATGTTAAAACGCTCCTTTCCGCGCCGATCAACCATAAGGGAATACCTTGATCTATGGCGCGGTGAACCATATCTTTAGTGCCTTTGCTTTCTTCCAAGTTCCCATGAAAGGCGAGGACCAGATCGGGACCGCCTTCATCCAACATCTGTTGGTTCCGCATCGGCCCGGCTGCCTTGCCGAACTTTCCCCAATCGGCGGGAAACTCCCGGAAGGGAACTCCTAGAGCTTTAGCGGCGCGGACGGCTAAAGCATCCGCGCCCCGGCAACCTCCGGCGATCACCCGCGAAGGGTTAAGGCGTTTCAGATAGTCGTAAATCTTGGCGTAATCGGTATAGAACCGGCTACCGCAAATTAAGATCACCATGATCAACCCTCCTTTCCCTGTAGATACTCGCGGATAACCTCGATGAACCTAGCGCCGAACTTGGCGAGCTTGGCCTCGCCCACGCCGGAAACCGTGCCCATAGTCTCCAGATCAACCGGCAACTTACGGCACATGTCCCGAAGCGTACTGTCTTGGAAGATGATAAACGGCGGCATCTTGACCTCTGAAGAAATCTTTTTCCTGAGAGCGACAAGCTGACCAAAAAGCTGCTCCGTGTCCTGGACAACGGCGACCGGCTCCGGGGAAACCGGCTGATCCGGCGCTACCTCCGGTAAAACTGGAGAAACCGGAACCGGCTGATCCTCTACTGGTGCAGCCTCCGGCGCAACCTTGACTGTAACGTTACTGAAAACTCCCTCAAAGACGATCCGGCGACCGGAAGCCAAACCCGTAACGGTGGCGCGGGTGTCCGCGATCTCAACCTGTAACGCTGATCCAGCCTCCTGGGGGCTGATGACAAACTGTAGATCCATGCTCAAAACCTCCTCTATCCTGGGGGACGTGTACCGCCCCGCATATCTGTGCGGCACGCTACCGCCGTTCCCGCATCGTTGTCAAGCGGCTTTTTTTCTTTTTTGAGCATCTTTTTCTTTCCTAATAAATAACCGTTTGGGAAACCCTGGGCCGCAGGCGGTACAAGTGTACGCAAAATCCCTTCCTCATTGGTTATTTGCATTCCATGGATATCAATGTTTCGTCTTCCGCCTCATA
>JBLNDC010000027.1:0-3795 GCA_050261255.1 Bacteroidota bacterium | reverse complement strand
CAGAAGGAATTTACTTCAAAGGTTAAAAACGTTTTAGAAAAAGTAGCCAAAAAGCATGGTTATAAAGGAGTAGCCTCTAACCAAGTATATATTTATAGCGCTTATGATATTACCGAAGATGTTATTAAGGAATTGGATAAATAATTCAGATAACGAACGATAGTAAAAGGAGTCGGACCCAATGGCATTGTTATCGGATTTGGCAAAATTGGTAAACGGTGTGGTAATCGGAGACGACAAGATTGAGATCAAAGGCATCAAAGGATTAGATGACGTCGGGCCGGATGAGATCACAATGGCCGCTACTGCCCGTGTTTTGGAAACCGCTATCCAAAGTAAAGCGGCTGCTATTATTGTACCCGCCAATGTTATGGAGGTTTCTAAACCGGCGATTCAAGTCCCCAATCCTAGACTGGCTTTTGCGCAAATTTTGAACTATTTTACTCCCCCTTTAATTTGTAAACCTGGAATTCATCCAACGGCAGTCATTGGAGAGAATTTTAAAGGCGAGGGTTGTGAGATAGGAGCGCAAGTTTATGTTGGAGCCAATGTTACTATCGGTAAAGGGAGTATTATTTACCCCGGAGCAGTTATTGAAGATGGAGTGGTTATTGGCGAGAAATCGATTATCCATTCTAACGTGGTAATCCGGAAAGATTGTAAGATTGGGAAAAATGTTCAAATACATGCCGGAACGATAATCGGCGCCGATGGATTCGGTTATGTCACAGACAAAGGAAAGCATTTTAAAGTTCCTCAAATTGGTGTGGTGGTTATCGAAGACGATGTTGAAATCGGGGCTAATGCTGCGATTGATCGGTCGACTACCGGTGTAACATTGGTAAAACGCGGTACTAAAATTGATAATCTCGTTCAAATTGGCCACAATTGCGTACTTGGAGAGGACTGCCTTTTATGTGGCCAGGCCGGTATGGCCGGAAGCGCTAAATTGGGCGACCGGGTTATTATGGCGGGTAAATCGGCAGTAGTAGGCCATGTTTTGATCGCCAATGACTCAGTAATTGCCGCTTGTTCGTTGGCTATTAATAGTTTACCGCCTAACTCTTACGTTTCAGGAATTCCAGCCCGGCCCCATGCCGAAGATATGAGAATTCAGGCAACGGCTGGACGTTTACCGGAATTATTAAAGGAGATTAGAGAACTGCAAAAAAGGGTTTCCGAACTAGAGGGAAGAGTTCACTCCTAAAAACTCATTTTTTTGGAGGATTTTTGATAAAACTTGGCGAAGTAACTCCTCATGTCATAAGGGATTACTTTATCCGGCCAAGTTTTTTTATTTGAATCAGTTTAGGCTCGGCGAGACGTACTAATCCTCTCAATAAAAGCGCCTTAGGCGCTTTTTTGATAGATTGACCTTCATACGTTAAGGAAATTATTTAGACGGAAATTTTTGATTTTACGAGGGTAAACGTGCGAATATTAAAACGTTATATCTGGAGTGAATTCATTCAGCAGTTTTTTGTATGCGCTCTTGGCTTCACGGCATTAGGCATTGGTAAAATTTTTTTCGATTATAATGATCTATTCATTGGCTACCGGGTGACCCCTAAATTACTTTGTATTCTTTTATTTAACCAAATACCTGCGCTGTTAATGGACATTATTCCGGCTGCGGCGTTATTTGGGGTAATCCTTTTTATGGGGAGAATGCTTCGGGAACGTGAACTGGATGTGATTCGGATCAATGGAGTCAGTTTGCTGAAATTCATGTCCCCGGTGTTTGTTGGGGTATTTATCATCTGCGTCTTGGCGTTTTTTTGGAATGATTATGTGGTTCCGTCGGCCAATCATCGTTTTGAAGTCGAACTCCGTCGGATGTCGGTCAAACAGGATTTCCCGTTATTTCGGGAAAACGTTGTCTTTAAAGCGCCTCAAAACCGGTTTATTTATTTAAAAAAAGTAGAACGGAAAACCGGAAAAATCGGCGGGATATTAATTATCGAGACCGGTTCCGGAGGCAATTGGCCACGGATTATCACTGCGGAACACGGCCAGATCAGAAAGGGAATTTGGGAGTTAAGCCAAGGAATAGTACATGAATTTGATAAACTAGGCGCCATTAAGTCCGAATTAAAATTCAGTAAAATGGAATTGACGATGAACAAAGATTATCATGGGTTTATCAGTGAGGAAAAAGGCCCGAATGAGATGCGGACTACGGAATTATTGGAAATGATCGATTTATACAGCCGTAGTGGGTTAAATATGCCGGCTTTTCAGGTATTCTATCTATCTAAGTTCTCTGATCCAATCATCTCTTTAACTTTAGTTTTTTTAGCTGCTCCCTTAACGATCATGACCGGTCGAAACTCGCGCTGGTTGGGTTTGGTCCTTTGTTTTTTGATTATTATGGGCTACTATGCGTTGCAGGTAATTGGAAGGACAATGGGTGTGAATAGTTTGATCGCCCCATGGGCGGCGGCATGGGTCCCAAACCTTTTCTTTTTAGCAATTGGGATCTTTTTATTATCCACCGAACAATGGAAATAATGAGGCTATAATGCGGGGTTTATCTGTTAGCGCGATTATTTTTATTTGGATATCGTTGAACTTTGCGAAACCAGTTTGGGCGGAAACGTTTCGGGTAAACCTTACCGCCGACGAAATTAGCTATAACTATCATTCCAAACAAATTGAAGCGAAAGGAAATGTTCAAATAAGTTATAAAAAAACGAAGGTCCTATCCGAACAGGCAATTATCGATCATGACCAAAACATCTTATTAGCTACCGGCTCTGTAAAAGTTGAAAAAGACGGCGACGAGTTCAGTGGGGATCGTTTTTTATATTTTCTCGAGACTCAACAAGGTTGGGTTTATCCGGTAATCACCGAGATAACCGACGAGGAAGTCGAAGGGCCATTAAAGTATACAGCAACAGAGGCTTTTTTAAAGGGAGAAGAGATTTTATTTAAGAAAGCTTACTTGACCAGTTGTGATCTGGAACACCCCCATTATCACTTTACCGCCGGTAAGGTTGAATACATTCCCGGGGACCGAATCAAAATGAACCACGTTTGGTATTGGGAACATAGGGTGCGGTTATTTTATTTTCCGGTTTTATTCATTTCCTTAGAGGAAGACAGTAATAATTTCGGTATGCAAGTAGGTTGGAACAACATCGACGGATGGTGGCTCAAGACCTGGTATACATATTATTTTAGCGATCAAAATTCACTAATGGCTACCAATATAACCACCGAACATGGGACGGACAGCTGGGAATTTCAACATATCAATAAACTAACCTCAACCAGGACCTTTTCTGAAACTTTCGGAATCGAAGACAAGAGTAAGATCGGTAACCCCAATGAGGACTATACAATTAGCTTTAAATTTGAGGACAAAACCTACCCGAATCTTAACTATGAAACCTCGCTCCAAAGTCGGAACCGTTATACTGTTAATAGTGAAAGTTATTGGGAGAATGAGTATAATTTTACTTTACGGGGACAATCACCATATCCATTTTTGGCGTTGGATTACGATATTTTAGGAATGGAAAACAACAGTAAGATTAATTTTCAAGAAAGTTGGAACTACAATTTTAACCCCACTACGGAAGTATCGATAAAGGGAAGATGGTATTATGATGAGTCAAGTATTAATTATAGGACCAAAGAACCTACTGAAAATTTTACCTATGATTTTCAATTAAATAAAAGATGGGATTGGTCACAACTGGCGTTTAAGGTCTATGAGACTAGAACCGTCGATTATTACAGCGAAAATTTGAAACCGGATATTACATATACCATCCCCAAGTTAGATTTGCC
>JBLNDC010000026.1:0-9461 GCA_050261255.1 Bacteroidota bacterium | reverse complement strand
ACCGGTGGCGGATATTTCATCCTTTTCTTCCGGCCCACATCCTGAAACCATTAAAAAAATAATTGTTAATCCCAGTCCTAAAAACCTCCCGGCCAATCCCTGCCCGCCTTTCATCAATACCACCTCTACCGCTGAATTGCAGCTAAAATGAATTCAATCAGTTCGTTTTTGACCCGTTCCAGGTCTTCATCATTATTTAAAATCAATTTATTGATCAAGTTAACTTGCAAACTACCGATGATCGCCAGTGCTATTACCTCCGGATCGAACGGTTTAAACTCGCCGCTTTTGATCCCTTCTTCCAAGATCTTAATTACCAATCGGACATAAGGATGGACTCCCTGTTGAATGACTGATTCGATATCGACCATGCTTTTCCGGTCGGAATGCCCGAAGACTAATTGAACTATATTCCGGTCGACGGCGAAAAATCGAAAATGAAAATTAATCAGGGAAATTAGTTTTGCCGTGGGATCCAGGTTCCGGTCGTCGATAATCCCCTGGACCCCGCTTTTTAGGCGTTGGATATTATCGTTTATGATTACGGCAAACAGCTGGTTTTTGGTTGGAAAATACTTAAAAATCAGCCCTTCGGATACCCCAGCCTCTTTGGCGATCTCCGCGGTCCGGGTATTGGCGAAACCTTTAGCCATTGCCAATTTGACAGTCGCTGCGATGATCTTTTCCTTAGTCGCTTCAGCTTTCTTCATTTCGGCCTCTACGTTTGTTTAGTGAGTAATCACTCACTTACTATAAGTTTAATGCCACCCGGAAAATTTTACAAGGTGTTGGTAAGAGTTTTAACTGGAAGTTTACGAATGAGGAATAAAGAGGTTTGAAAAACGGGCAAATTTTAAGTTTCAAATCAGGCTTCAGTCGCTAGCCCTTAAGCCCCGTGAGAGCCGTAGCAACCTAACCCAGGGCCGCGCTAAGAAACTGGCGATTTTAACCGCATCATATTTTTGAGAAGTAAAAATCTTTTTCCCAATGCCGCTACCGAAGAATCGGACCATCCAGTCAAATCGCCTGTTATCGAACAGTTCCCAAGCCCGCCGCAATACTAGGGAGTTTTCGTGGTTTTGCCTGAGTGGTTTGGTTAGTTCTTCGTATTTAGCTATGCCGCAAATATCCAAGGCTGCGTAAACACCTGTTAAAATCGAGATAAACTGTCCGAACCCCAGATAGGGATCGATTGCGCCAAAACAATTACCGGTATAATAAGTATTTCCAATCCGGGGATAACGGCAAAGTCCGATGCTATAATGTTGTACCTCAAAGTGATCGATGATCCGCAACTCCTGGTCCAAGTCCTTCTGGGCTTGTTTAAAAAATTGAGTTAATAAAAGATTTTGGTCCTGTTTTTGGTGGATGGAATACTCGGGATGCCAAAGGACAAGATTGGCTTCCTTCTCCGAAAGGGGAATAAAGTAACCGTACCCATAAGGGGCGAATTGATTGTTCAACCAGGCCCGAACCGTATAACGGTCGAAATCTCCCGCAACAGTATAACCGTTTAACAGGGTAGTAAAGTCTTGCTTGTAATTTCGCAATGCCAGAGCATAAGCGGCGTCGCCGGTCGCTAGAACCACATGGGTATAGTCGTGAACCAACTGTTCGTAAGTGTACTCGGAATTATAAACGATCTCGCTCTTTACTTGCCTGGCCAATTGGTTTTCAAAGGACTTTTCATGTCGTCCCCTGATGTTACAAAAGCCCAACTTACCGTTGATGACTGCCTTTGCATGTTCCGAATGCAAAATCAAACTGCGAATATGGCTCACCGGTTGCAAGTAGATTTGGTAATTATCCGCGAAATAGGCAATCACATCATCGACAGGCTGGGACAATAGAGATAATAGAATTTCTCCATTGACAAACCGGTCCCCTGCTTGGCGCCGCTTTTCAAAGATTACTGGATTAATCCCGTGTTTTTCCAAAGTTATAGCGCAGGTAAGTCCGGATAAACCCGCGCCTAAGATCGCGACTTTAATATCCCCATCCTCCACTAACAGCCTTAAAGATTGCTATTTCGTTTTCTAACTTTTTTCACGCAGCCGGTCCCATTTATAAATCAAATAAACCGTTACTAAACCGAAGAGAATATGGTCGAAGAAGGAGGTAAACCGAAAGGCAGGATCGCGAGGGGCGAAAGTGACCGCATTCAGATTCAAAACCACGCCCAAACCAAATAACCAGATAGTGTTGGCTATAATGCAGCCTTTATACCACCAATATCTTGTTCCATATTTATCCAAAAATAAAATGGTGGCGACTCCGATAGCCCCGCCGGTAATAGTATCAGCCAGAAAGCCGATTATCAAGCCTAATGGGGTATAAATTCCAGCCTCGTCTAGATGGGCCGAAGCAGCTAAATGAGCATATAGATATTTGACTAAGCCCAGTTTATAAAAGAAAAAATTGGGCATATCCTTAAATAAGGAGCCGATCATCCCAGCCAATGAGCCTACCAAGATTCGATCTTTAATCATTCTTTTATCCGATGATGGTTTTGATGTTAGTTTGGTGAATGAGGGCTGATTCTATACAGGGGGAGCTAGCGGCGGAGCAGTATAGATTTAAGGGTTTACCTGTAATTGGTTTTGAATTAACCTTTCAATACCGCTCGCGTTATTATCTGTTCCAAATCCCCAAGACCATCTCCGCTCATTCTCGACTCCGGTGGAAACTCATTTTCGAACCTTTCAACCAACCGCGCCGGTTTCTCCGATAAAACCAGGATTCGATCTCCCAACCAGACCGCTTCTTTGACGTCATGGGTCACCACTACTACCGTATTGGGTTTTTGACGCCATAAGGCTAAAAAATCGGAGACCAATTGATACCTTGTCCTCAGGTCCAGTGATTTGAATGGTTCATCCATCAGCAATAACTCCGCAGGATAAGAAAGCGCCCGGGCCATCGCCGCCCGCTGTTTCATGCCGCCGCTCAATTGGCCCGGATAGAAACGGTAGTATTCCCCTAAGCCGACCGCTTTTAGGTAACGCCCGATTTGATTATCTACATCCGGTATTTTGTCCTGCAAAATCAGGGCCAAGTTCTGATGAATATTTAGCCAAGGCAAGAGCCGCGGTTCTTGAAAGAGAAAACTAAGCTTTTCGGTGGACTCCACTATGCCTTGATCCGGTTTAACCAGCCCGGCCAAGATTTTTAAGGCCGTTGTTTTACCGCACCCGGACGGCCCCAGGATCGCAGTAATCTTATTCTTGGAAAACTCCAACGACAAGTCGGAAAAGACCTGTAACTGGCCGAATTTTTTAGCGATTCCTGAAACTCTAAACATGCTCCGTCCCTTTCCAGGCGGTAAAAGGCCTTCGCAATAGATAGTCGGTTAAATAATCAAAGATTAGCCCGATGCCGATCACCGCCACCGTCCAGGCAAATACTTTTTCCGTCTGCAGATAAACCCGGGCCGTGTCCATTTGGGCCCCGATTCCCCAAGCCGGATAAGCCAGCACTTCGGCGGCGATGGAGACCTTCCAGGTCAAACCCAGACCATTACTGACCCCAGCCGCTAAAAACGGAAGGATTGACGGTAGATAGAACTTCAACAACAACCGGCTTTTTTTAACCCGGTAAATAGTTACCATTTCCAAGAGGTCCGGATCTATAGCGCGGATACCCTCAATTACATTTTGGAACAATAACGGTAAAACCACCAGGACAATAACAAAGATCGATACATTAGATCCACGAAACCAAAGCAATGCCAGTAAAATAAATGACATCGACGGCGTACTCCGCAAGCAGACCACCACCGGGCGTAACAACGCTTCCAATGCCTGAAATTTACCGGCCAAAAGCCCCAGTACTAATGCAATCCCAAATGATAAGCCGAAAGCGAACAATCCCCGGCTGAAGGTGGCCGCTACATGCCGCCAAAATTCCCCGGTGCCGATCAAAAGATACAAATTTGCCAGGGCGACTTGGGGGAATGGTAAAATAAGCGGCTTGGCAATAACCCTAGCCGCGACATGCCAAATAAAGAACAATCCGGCAACCGCCGTAATGCTTAATATTTTACGGTTGGTAATAAAAGTTTTCATCAGGCAGCTTGCCTCCGATAGCATTAGGCGCTAACTCCGATAACCTTAATAAAAACCGGTCGATCTCCGGGCGGGCTTTGATGGCATTGGCAAAATGCAGGTTGCAGCGGGCCAACCCTTTCCGGACTGCATCGGCTGAGATCTGGACGTGTTTTTCCGCTAAAACCCCGGCCGGTTCCGGATTCCGGTTTAGCCATTCGATTGCGCCTTCCAGTTCCCGAAGGTATGAACGGATGAATTCCCGATTGGCAGCGGCGAACTTCCGGTTAACCACGATACAAGTTTGGGGATAAGTTTGGCCTTGCTTTTCAATCCTTTGCCATTCTTGTTGAAAATCGAGCACCACTTGGACCTTTGGGTTTTTCTCAATAACCTGGGTGACCCAAGGTTCGGGAAGGACAGCCAGGGACACCGCTCCTCCAGCGGTTAGCTGGGCTAATTCAACCGGGCTTCCCACATACTGAATTGTTAGATCCGCTTCGGGATTGAGGCCGTTTTTAACCAACAGATACCGGAACAAAAGATCCGGGACCGCCCCTTTGGCCGGGGCAAAGACTGTTCGGCCTTTCAAATCGGCCCAACCCCTTACCTTAACGTCACCAATCAGATACATTACACCCCAGCCGATAACGGAAGCGATTTGGAGCGGCACTCCCTTATTATAAAGGACCGCTGCGCTATTAATGGGCAATGCGGCGATATCGACCTCTCCGGTAATGAGCTTCCCTGTTAGCAGGTCCGGGCTTTTAAAGATCGAATGAGTGATTGGCCGTCCGCCGAGGGCTGGTTCATCGATCAACTTCACCATTGCCAAACCGGAAACTCCCGATAATCCGGCTATTCTTACCGGCGTCGCCTCCTCCCCGCTTCCGGACCCCGCCAAAACCGTCACTAGTAAAATAATCCCCAACACTACCGATAATAACATTCTTTTCTGTTTCATGATCCATCATCCCTCTTAATTGCTTCTTAGTCGGAACCCATTTCAAAAATCATAAACACAATGTAAAGCACCGTGCTATTCCTAATAATCTTTTTATACTCTTATTAATTCATATTCTAAAGAACCCATCCCCAATTTAACCCCATGCTCCAACTGGTTCATCGGGTCCAATTCCGGGTATGACATTTCCGCCAGAGATTTTCGGTTGGCCGCTTTGGTAAGGTCCAAGGTAGCCTTATCGATGGCCACCGGGTCTTTGGAAATCAAAATCCCCAAGTCCGGAATGAGCTTCGACTGGTTGGTATTATAACAATCACAATCTTCAGTCATATTCACTAAAACATTTATAAAAACGCATTTGTCTTCTTTACCTTTCACCACCCCATAAGCGTGCTCCACCATCCGCTGTTGGAGCAGTCCCGATTCCATTCCCCAATCGTATTTAATAGCGTCGTACCTGCAAACCGTCAGGCATTCGCCGCATCCGACACATTTGTCCGGCATAACCAACGCCTGTCGCCCATTCTCCACGATCGCCGCTTCCGGACACCATTTGATGCACTTTTTACAAAAGCGGCATCGAGTGGATACTTCCGGTTTGACCACAGAATGTTGCCTCAGTTTACCGGCCCGGCTCGCCAAGCCCATTCCCAGATTTTTAAGACAAGCGCCCAACCCGGCCTGAACATGGCCGGTGGGATGGGAGACCACGATTAAAACATCGGCGATGGCTATTTCCCTGGCTATTTTAACTGATTTCTCATGGATACCGTCGATGGCCACTTCAATCTCGGAACTACCGGTAAGTCCATCGGCCATAATGAATGGGGCGCCGACCTTTTCGATTCCGAAACCGTGTTTATGGGCATGCATCAAGTGCTTAACCGCATTTTCCCGTTCCCCTTTATAAAGAGTTGAGGTTTCCGTCAAAAAAACATTGCCGCTTTTAAGATGGGCTTCATCGACTATTGTTTTTATCAACTCCGGTCTAACATGGGTGGTGTTGTTTTCTTCTCCGACATGCAGTTTGATCGCTACAAAGTCATTAGGAGCGATCAGCTCTCCTAAATTAATTTTAGCGATCAATTTTTTTATGGCCGCCACTTGTTGATCGTTTGACGGATTGTCGCCAAGCGGCGCGAAAAATACTTGTACCATCTTAACCTCCAATGATCATCAAAAAATTAGTTTTATTAAGACCATTAATGAGCCCTAAAATACAATTACCCGCTAAATTAATAATATTCGGCCACCAGCGTTAATTCCCTTTCGCCTTTTCGAAAGCGTATCATTTGCAAAGTGAAATAATTGCGAATTAAAGATACACTTTTATAACTGAGGCGACAAAGAGCACGAAGATCAGGAATTAATTCTTCATTTCCTTCAAGACCTTCGTGCTCTTCATGTTAATTAACTTTTAGAAACTCAACAAAAAATTTGTGGCAAAAGTTTCTTTAGAGACAGAAAAAACAGTATAAGGGCTAAAGCATTAAACCGATTGACTGCCCCGTAATCCGGGTGGACACCGTCTACCAGTATAAACTCCAATCTTTCATCATTCGAACCAAGGCCTCGCAATAAAAATAATCTCCCCAGATACAACATTCATCAACCCCTTCGGCCTTTGGTTTGTTATAAACCGCATGCAGCAGCAAACCGTTGGAATGATCTGAATCCCGGACACTATATTGATTCACTAACGATGTTAATATTTTTAAAGCCGCATTCCGGTAAAACATCCGATATTGATCGTCGGTTGCTAAATGTTTAACCAGTTCCAACAATCCGCATACGGCAATGGCCGCCGCGGAACTATCCCGTTCTTCCGGGCCGTCGGTAAAGACCAAATCCCAATAGGCAACATAATCTTGGGGTAAACGGTTCAAAAAATAGTTAGCTAGTTTTTGGGCAAGCTCAATAAAACTGCAATCTTTAGTATAAAGGTAACTAAGGGTAAACCCATATATGGCCCAAGCTTGCCCCCTGGACCAACAGGAATCATCGGAATAGCCCTGACAAGTTTTTCCCAACAACGGAGCGCCGCTGACCGGGTCCATAAAGTAAGTGTGATAGGTTGAAGCATCTTCCCGGACAAGATATTTGGCCGACTGCTTGGCGTGGTTATAAGCATATGCGGCGTATTTTTGATCGCCGGTAACCCCGGCAGCCCAGTAAAGCAAAGGAAGATTCATCAGACAATCAATAATCATTCTGCCCCTTTGCTCCTTATCGGTCAAATCGCCCCAAGCCTGGATGATGCCGGGCTTCTCAAAATACCTGGTAATTAATAGGTCGGCGGCAGCTAAAGCTGTTCGCTTCGCCCCTTCGTCTCCGGTTAATTTGTAAGCGGCAATACAAGACAAGCTATATAAAAAGCCTAGATCATGGGTATCGGTGGCAATCCTCCCCTCGATTCGCTTTTG
The DNA here is from genome assembly GCA_050261255.1 of Bacteroidota bacterium. Classification (GTDB taxonomy): domain Bacteria; phylum Bacillota; class UBA4882; order UBA8346; family UBA8346; genus JAAYHS01. Next base: position 2,031 of record JBLNDC010000026.1, on the reverse strand, counting down.
ATAACTTTCTAAATGCTTTGCGGCGGTTTGGCGATATTTTAGATCACCGGTTATTTCATAGGCCAACCAAAGCATTCCCGTCCAAAAGGATGAAGTCCATTTCACATTATCGATTGCAGGGTAAATATTATCCTTACTGCACGGGGCCGGAAAATTAGACGTAAAGACCGGCAAATTGGCATCAATTACTTTTAAACTCTTCCGGAAGGCGTTCTCCCAAAAGTCTTCAGTAATAATGGCAGGGTTTGCCATGAATTTTTCCTTCGTTTTTATTCCTTCATCGTTCACTGGCACGGTAGATGCTCCTCTCACTTCCGAATGGCTCCTCGCCTAGTTTATTCCTGATATTCCCTCACCTTTTCCGCGTAAAACGCCTGAAGCACATAAAATGCTAGTTTCCGGGTTTTTTTATCCGCCGCGATTAAGCCCTTACGGTTATACCCCTTTTGAAACCGATTATAACGCCTGGAAGCCCGGAAATCGTATAAAATCCAGGGAGTGATCCCCTTTACATACTCTAGTTTCCTTAGGATGGCTATCTGTTGACGATAGACTTCCTCCATATATTCTTCGGAAAAAAGCTCCGACTTGCTGTTATGATAGCCCGCCAGGGCATCGGCGCCCGTTTCCGAAATGATCACCGGTTTGGATGGATGCGAATTTTTACCTAAAAGAACCAAATCTTCAAAATCCGGATTATACCAACCGTAATATTCATTGATGCCGATGATATCCAAGTAATCGGCCAACCGGTCTTCGATCTTATGTTTTACATGGTTAACCAAACAAGCAGCCGATACCAGCCGGGTTGGGTCTTGCTCCTTAGCGGTTTGCGCCAGTCGGCTCATAAACGATAACCTTTGGTCACTGTCGGCGTTTTCATTGCCCACCGACCAGATAATTACGCTGGCCCGGTTTTGATCCCGTTTAATAAGCTCCAACAATTGATTCTCCGCGTCCCGGTAAGTCCTAGGATTGCTAAAATCAATCGCCCAATAAACCGGGATCTCTTCCCAGAGCAGTATCCCCACTTCATCGGCGATTTTGGCAGCCAACTCAGTATGGGGATAATGAGCCAACCTCATAAAGTTACAGCCCAGCTCCTTCGCATCGGCAAAACGCCGCCGGATATCGGCCTCGTTGGAACACTTGCCTAACTCGGCGTCATCTTCATGGGCGCAGATGCCCCGTAAAAAGATTTTTTTACCATTTAACAGGATGTTGGTGCCTTCGATCTTAATCTGTCGAAATCCCACCCGGTCCTTAATCCGGTCATTTTTATAGCTGACTTGGACCTCATACAACCGGGGTTTTTCAGGTGTCCACAGCTCCGGTTGGGCATCAATCGTCAATAAACATTCGCCCTTTTCCAACTGGCTCACTTTCTTGATTTTAAGTTCGGGTATTTCTACTTCGATTTCACCCGTAGCATCGGCCTTATCTACTCTGACTCCAACCTGAATCCGACGATACTGATCATCCGGTACCAAATGGATGGAAAAATCTTTGATAAAATCAGCCGGTAGCCGGTACAATTCCACGTCGCGGTAAATACCGCCATAGTTGAACCAGTCGGTATTACGCATCGGCACCCGATCCAGGGTCCGGGTATTATTGACGCAAAACTGGATCACATTCCGGTTCTTTAACTTTCCGGTGAGTTCCACATAAAACGGGGTCGAACCGCCGTAATGATTTCCTAAATACTCTTCATTGAGAAAGACTTTGGTATCATAATTGGCCGCTCCTACTCTCAGGAAAACCCTTTCATCCGGAGTTTCCGGAAAATAAGAGAACTCCCGGGCATACCAGGCGCTGCCTTCGTAATAATAGTATTCCGGTTTGAACAAGTTCCAGCAAGCAGGAATCCGGATTTCATCCCCGCCGTTATAATCATAATCCCACGGCAATCTTTTTCCGGAAGCGTCTCTCGGTTCCAAAATGCTCCAGTTACTGCGCACGCCTGTATCATAGGGATCGATCGTGAAATTCCAGATTCCATTGAGACTTTCTTTGACCCGGTTATCCGTA
>JBLNDC010000025.1:0-5140 GCA_050261255.1 Bacteroidota bacterium | reverse complement strand
GCCGGGCCGTCAAGGGCTATGGCAATCCCTTTTTTCATTATTCTTCTCTCCATGAACCTGAATTTTTAAAGTCATTATATCGGGCTTTAAATATCACTGAAATATCGAGGTCTCAAATCCGCCAACACTTTTGAATCCTGACTTCTGTCTTTCGACTACACTTCTTTGACTAAGGATTTTTATTGATTAATCATGAAAAAAAGCCGTGCTACCGAATAACGGCCTTTCTAATTTTGTTAATTATTCCATCTGTACCGGATTATTTATGAATCATCTCTTCCCGGCCTTTGCGAACGATTCTAATGGTTCGTTCCAAACTCTCTTCCAGTTGCTCCAATATTGAATTGGCGTATTGCATGGCGTCGGCCTCGATATGAGTAGCGTTTTTTTTAGCTTCGGCAATAATTTTTCTGGCTTCTTCCTCAGCCCTTGTGGTTATCTGATCCTCCCGAATCATTCTTTCGACATAAATTTCAGCTTCCCTTAAGATCCGTTTGGCTTCTTCTTGGGCCTGGTCCAGATATTTTTCCTTCTCGCGGCTGACCCATTCCGCTTCCTTAATCTCCTCGGGCAGGGCAATCCTCATTTTATGAATCAATTCTTCCAATTCATCTTTGTCGATTAATACTTTTCCGGCGATGGAAAAATTACCGGCCGTCAGTTTTTCCAAATGGTCTAATAATAAAATCAAATTTGACTTTGGCATTTTATTCTCCTGCGTTAAGTACGTATTTTTTCTTAAGAGCGGTTTCAACAACGGGAGGGACCAAACCGCTAATATCGCCGCCAAACTGAATAATCTCCTTAACCATACTTGAACTCAAGAAAGAATATTCATTCTTAGTCATCATAAAAATCGTCTCAATCTCGGGAGCCATCCGTTTATTGTTCAGCGCCATTTGAAATTCGATTTCAAAATCGGAGATCGCCCGTAAACCTTTAACAATTAAATTGCTCCCAACCCTTCTGGTGAAATCAATCAATAAACCGCTAAAACATTCCACTTCAACATTTTTCAAATGTTTAACGGCGGTCCGAATAAGGTCGACTCTTTCCTCAAGGGAAAAAAGCGGTTTTTTACTCGGATTTTCAAGCACTCCGACTACCACGCCGGGAAACAATTGGGCGGCGCGTTCGACAATATCCAGATGACCGTTGGTAATTGGATCGAAACTACCGGGACAAACTGCCTTTAATTCCATCGCTTACTTCGCATCCTTGTCAAAATGGTAAGAATCCTGATCAATTAGGACTTATCTTTGCTCTGCGCCTCCGCGCCTCTGTGCGAGAATAAAAACAGAGCCTCTTATTAAAGGTAATTATGAAACTCGCTCAAATAAATAAAAAAATAGTTTTTTTTACTTTATCATCTTTTGTTGAGAAAAGTCAAGCAAATATCTCCATAACTGCGGGTTTCCCCCTGAAGCTCCGGAATATTCAAACTAAAGTTACGAGGATGTTCGGCAATAATGATCCCTTCACTTTTTATTAAACTCCGGTCAAGTATTCTATGGATTGCTTCAACCAAAATACCGCCTTCAAAAGGTGGATCTAAAAAAATCAGGTCGAACTGAGTATTTTCCTTAACCAATAAATCTACAGCCCGTTCAAAAGAAAGATGTAAGATACGGACCTTTTCATCAGGGTCCACAATCTTCAGATTTTGCTGAATTAATTTGACACTCAAAAAATTTTGATCGGCGAAAACAACATTGGCCGCCCCTCGACTAAGGGCTTCAATTCCAATGCCGCCGGTGCCCGCAAAAAGATCCAAAAAAGCAGCGCCTTGTATCTCGGCGCCTAAAATGTTAAACATCGCTTCTTTGATACGATCAGCTGTAGGACGAACCCCCCCATGTTTCGGTCCTTTCAGGATTCGCCCGCGATACTTGCCGGCAATAACTCTCATGCCGGAAGAGCGACTATTCCGATTGCGTTTGGGCCGGTATGGCTTCCTACAATTGGTCCCGCCAAATTAGACACCATCTCCAGAATTTTAAGTCTATTTTTAGCTAATCGCTCCAAAATAACCATCTCATCCGGTAACCCAGTATGAATAAAACCTACAACCAATGGCTGGTTACCGTAACGTTGGATGACCTTTTCCACCATAAGCTCAGCAATCTTTTGAAAATTTCCCCTAATTTTTTCGTTTGGTACGATTAATCCGTCTTCAATTGAGAGAATCGGCTTAATATTTAACAAACTTCCCATCAAAACTGAGGCTTTGCCGATTCTACCGGTACGGTGCAAGTGTTCAAGACTTTTAATGGTAAAAAAGATCGAAATCTCTTTTTTCCACTTAGCTAATTTAGCCATTATCGCATCGGCTGATTCACCGTTTTGGGCCGCCTTGGCGGCTTGTAAAACTAACACCCCTAAACTCATGGTAACATGTTGCGAATCGACTACCTTGATCTGGTAATCGGCGCCCATCATTTCCGCAGCTAATTGAGCTGAATCAGCCGTTCCGCTCATTAATCGGGAAATGTGGATTGAAATGATGGTATCTCCGGGTTGCGCAATTTTTTGGTAAACTTTTAAAAATTCGCCGGGTGCGGGCTGTGATGTATTCGGCAATACTGGTTCATTACGTAATTTATTATAAAATTCCTCACTCCAAATATCAACGCCGTCTTTATATACTTCTTCCCCAAAATGGACATTTAACGGAACAACCCCAATTCCATATTTGGATACTATCTTTTCCGGCAAATCCGCTGTGCTGTCTGTTACAATTTTTACAGCCAAAATAGGTCCCCCTTATTCAATAGAAAATAAATAATAATATAAAGGTTGGCCCCCATAATACAACTCAAATTCAGCTTCCGGATAATTTTTTTCTAACCGGTTCAATAAATCTTGAGCTAATAATGGAGTAACATCGGAACCGTAATAAATTGAGATCAAGCTGCTATTAACTTTGGGATTCTTTTGCAACGCTGCTTCCAAAACAAGCTCCGGCGTTGCACCATGAGTTACAATTTCCCCATCTAATAGGCAGATAATTTCTCCTTCCTTAATATCCATTTCACCTATTTTTACGCTGCGGATAGCGTAAGTTACTTCCCCGGTTACAACCGCTTGGGATTTTTCAGTCATCTGTTGCACATTTTCTTCTAAATTACAGTCTTCGGAATAATTTAAGAGAGCCGCCAAACCCTCTGGAATACTGTGGGTTGGTACCACTTTCACTTTTCGTTCCGGAAGTAAATCCTGAACATGATTGGCGGTTAAAATGATATTCTTGTTATTAGGCAGGATAATAATTTGAGAAGCATTGATACTCGAAGCGGCCTTGGCTAAATCCTCGATACTCGGGTTCATGGTTTGTCCACCGTTTACAACGACCTGGACCCCCAAACTCCTAAAGATACGTTCCAAACCATCTCCCGCCGCTACAGCGACAATTCCATATTTAGAATTAGCCGCGGCTGTTTCGGATAATTTCGCTAAACGTTGTTGGCTCTGTTCCACCATGTTATGGATTTGAATCTCATACATATCTCCGAATCGGACCGCAAAATCCAAGACGATGCCTGGATTGTTGGTATGCAAATGGATTTTGGCCGTATTTTCATCACCGACCACCAATAAACAATCCCCATGCGGGCTGAGATTGTTTTTGATATATTCGAGATCGAGTTGCTTTCCTTTTAATATGAATTCGGTGCAATATTGAAAGTTGATTACGCCGTCGGCCAGTAGTTCGCCATCGGTATAAGGAGTGACGCTAATTTTTTGAGACTCATTAAGTAGGTCTTCGGAAATTGTTTCATCCACGTTTTCTCCCTTAAGACGGCGGTTCATGCCTTCAAAGAAAAAAACGAGCCCTTGTCCACCGGCGTCAACCACTCCGGCTTGTTTTAAAACAGGTAACATCTCCGGAGTCTGGGCAAGAACTTTGCAAGCATGTTGGTATATTTGATTAAAGTATTCTTTAATATTGGATTCGTTATTGGCGTTCTGCTTGGCGAAACTGGCCGCCTCGCGTATGACAGTTAATATTGTACCCTCTACCGGCTGCCGGATGGCTTGGTAACATAAGTTATAAGCTCCGTTAAGCCCTTCGGCCAATTCATACTTGGTTAAATTTACCGTTTTTTTAGGAAGAGCCTTAACAAATCCCCTAAAAAACTGAGAAACGATAACCCCGCTGTTGCCGCGGGCTCCCATCAAAGCTCCATATGCTGCTGATTCCAACAAATCGAGCACTTGAAAAGAGGTGTTATTTAACAATTCACGCAGAGCAGCCTGAAAAGTAAGATACATATTGGTGCCGGTGTCCCCGTCGGGAACCGGGAAAACATTTAAAGCGTCAACTTGCGCTTTATGAGAATACAGACAGGCTGTTCCGGCCGATATTAATTCCTTAAGTAACGCGCCATCAATATAATCTGGTTGCAACATGCCGCCTCCCTAAACTAGTCATTTTTTATTACTACGGACACTTTGAACGATTACATTAATTTTTAATAAATCTAAACCAAGTTGGTTTTCAATTGCATAGCGAACATTTTCAATGACATTCCGGGCAACCTCTTGAATCCGGACCCCGTATTCAACGATAATGTATAAATCCACTCGTACTTGATCTTCATCGATAACCACTTCAATCCCCTTAGTTAAATTATCCTTGCCTGTCAATAACTCGGAGATTCCATCCTGTAAATTACGAGAGGCCATCCCAACCACGCCAAAACATTGCATAGTAGCGATACCGGCGACTGTGGCAATGGTATTGGGCGAAATGTTAATAGTGCCAAGTTGTTGTTGAGATGCGGCTTCGGTTTTATTGGGCACGCCATTTCCTCCTTAATCCTGATTATCCAACATACTATTCGCTCTAAAACTTAAATTTCCTTCAAATTAATGATTTCCATGCATAGATGCATTATTTCTTTTAAAATTGGCAATTCGCGCTTTTGAGCTATTTTTAGATTTGATTTATTTCCAACTTAATTTAATAAATGCATGATTCTCGATTTAAGCTTCGGCTCACAATATATTTATAGATAAGTCACTATATATTTGTGACCAAAGGTTTTATTAGGATAATTATGCATTTCCCTCAATTGCTTATTTTATTTAGTTCGCATAATAAATTTTCAATGGAAATCCGGTGCATTTTGGCTCCGTT
>JBLNDC010000024.1:0-3847 GCA_050261255.1 Bacteroidota bacterium | reverse complement strand
CAGATATTCGCCCCGCTCCGTCATGATCTCGGCTAATCCGTAATAACACGCCGCCACTTGCGAGTGTTCCCGGCCTAATAGGTTCTGCCTAATTTTAAGCGTACCAAAATAATGCGACTCGCTATTATTGAAATTACCCAGCATCCGGTAGATTTCAGCCAAATTAAACATGGCTTCGGCTGTTTTCAGGTGGTCCGGCTCATAAATTTTATCAGCGGTTGTTAGCGCTTTTTCCCCAATGACCAACGCTTTTTGATACTCTTCCGCTGCAAAATAGTCATATGATTGTGATAATAAAGCCTCCCAATTCACTTCGGCGGCGTAAACCGGAATTAACACCGCCAACCCGACAATTATTCCCAAAAATAAACCTAATAAAGATTTCAAACTGCCGGTTTCCCCTTTCCGAAAAATCATTTTTCCTCATCTACTCAGAAAATGCTACCGAACATTGGTCAACACATGGTGGCTGACAACTACTTGTCGATCACGTCAGCTCCATTTTCGCAATTTCACGTGGGTCAATTGGAAATTGACGTGGACGACTTCATTACAATTTTCGGTAATGACTCATTTTTTCTATAGGGAATCCAAATGAAGATTCACTAAAGCAAACTTTTCCCCGCTTGAAAAGCTCTTCTCAAAAAAAGTTCCGGATTCTTATTACTACTATATCGCGGGGATTCATTTTCAACTTCAAAGGCTATCGGTCCGGAATATCCGGTTGCTTTGAGTTTTTTCAGCAAAGCTTTCCAGTCAATACTACCCTCACCGGGAATCCAGTGTTGATCATCACTTCCGTCATTATCATGAAGATGCAGGGCCATTAGTTTCGAACCGTATTGGGAAAGGAAGTCCGTACCTTTGGTATAGCAATTTTCATGACCGGAATCATAACAAAAACCCAACCGGTCGGATTGGATCTTTGAAAACAAATAATCAAGAACACCCGGTTGACGTAAGTTTTCCAGCGCCAGATTAACGCCTTTTCTTTCGGCAACTTCTACCAACCGTTTGATTCTGTCAAGGCCAATTTGATTGTAGGAAGGAGGTGTATTTCCATGAATCAAATGAATAACAGCCGTAGGAATATTAAACTTTTGGCAATCATTAATGCAATCGATTAAAATGTTTGCTACCGTTTCCCCTTCAAGACAGTCCTCCCAGAGACAGTTATTACGGAAGATCGGAGTATGGATATTCTCGATAAAAAGCCCATGCCGCCTGGCCATTTCGGGATGAAGACGCTTGTCCCCGTCCACAGCCGCATATTCATCGCTCCACCATAGTAATACCCCATCAAAACCGGCCGACTTGATCAGTTTGAAACGCTCTTCCATGGGAATGGAAAACCCAAACCAGGAAAAAATGGTTAATTGATTCATGTAAATTTCTCCCGTATTTAAATTGAAGATTCAATCTTTAAATACCATAGCCAGATTAATCTCCAGATCCGTAAATATACCAACCTTCAACCGATCAGCGCTGGTATAAATACCGGGGCGGCCGTATCGGTCCTCAGTTTCCAATTGATAAACCTGAACCGTTTTATTGCTCGGATCGACTAGCCAGTACTCTTTGACGCCTACCCGTTCATAAAGGGCCAACTTGATCTTCATGTCCCTCCCGGCGGTTCCGGGTGAAAGGACTTCGACAACCAGATCCGGCGCTCCCTTGCAACCACGCTCGTCAAGTTTCTCCCGGTCGCAGACCACCATCAGATCAGGTTGTACTACAGTATCAATCTGTTCATCGCTTTCATCGCCTTTAGGTAAACGAACATCGAAAGGCGCTATATAGACTTCGCAAGTTTTTCCTATAAGGTAATTGGCTACCTGCCTATGAAGATCTCCCAGGATTTTTTGATGAGACCGTGATGGTGCAGGACTCATGTTGTAAGGTATACCGTCGATCAGCTCCCATCTTTCTTCATCTGGCCATTTAGCATAATCGCCATAAGTATAAAGGTCTTTGGTAGCGGCTTCGGGTCTTGGCTCGCTAATCCTTGATTTCACGGTTCAAACCTCCTTTTAATCCACGGAGTCCAAGCTAATCATTTTGTCTTCCTTCGAGGAATTAGGACGAACCGCTAGCGCACGAATTCACACTAATAAAACCTTTAAAAGGGGACCGGTTTGGAAGTTAATTCGTGCTCGTTAGGGTCAATTAGTGGTTCCTGTAATGCCTTATTTTCATTCTTCCACATGCCCCGAAGGGTCGGGGGGACGACTACTCGCTAAAAACCGAGGTTAAATCGATCTCTAAATCCGGAAATAGTCCTACTCTTATGCGATCGGTATCGCTATAAATACTGGGGCGGCAGTATCGGCTTGAAGTTTCCAATTGATAAACCTGAACCGTTTTATTGCTGGGATCGACTAGCCAGTACTCCTTCACCCCCACCCGTTCATAAAGGGCTAATTTAATCTTCATGTCTTTCCCGGCAGTTCCGGGGGAAAGGACTTCGACAACCAGATCGGGAGCTCCCTTGCAACCACGTTCGTCAAGTTTCTCCCGGTCACAGACCACCACCAGATCCGGCTGTACTACCGTGTCAATCCGGTCATCGCTCTCCTCTCCCTTGGGAAGGCGGACATCAAATGGGGCAATATAGACTTCACATACTTTTCCTGTTAAATAGACGGCGATCTGTTTATAGAGCTCTCCTAGGATTTTTTGATGGATACGCGATGGCGCCGGACTCATGTTGTAAGGGACACCATCGATTAGTTCCCACCGCTCTTCATCTGGCCACTTGGTATAATCGCCGTAAGTATAAACATCTTTGGTGGCGGCTTCGGGTCTTGGCTCGCTAATCCTTGACTCCATGGCTTACACCTCGTTTCCTTTAAAACTAATAAACTTCAACTAGTATTTAATTGTTATTAAATTCGTCAAAAAAATTAAGCGTATAGAAAACTTTTCCATACACTTAATTATAACGGATCATGATTTATAAATCTATCGTAATATCCTTTGATGAGTTTAGTCGAATAGCCCCGTGCTCAAGTACCGTTCTCCGGTATCGGGCAAGATTACTACCAACAACTTGCCCTTATTCTCCGGCCTAGCCGCCACTTGCAAGGCGGCGTGCAGAGCGGCGCCCGAAGATATTCCAATCAGAATTCCTTCTCCCCGCGCCAATTTACGCGAAGCGCTAAAAGCTTCTTCGGTAGTCACTTTGATGATCTCATCGATAATCTTGGTGTTAAGAGTTTCCGGTACGAAACCGGCCCCAATCCCTTGAATCTTATGAGGTCCAGGTTGGCCTCCGGAGAGCACCGGCGAATCAGCGGGCTCAACTGCGATGGCCTTAAGTCCGTTCTTTTTAGCTTTAAGCACCTCCGCCACTCCGGTGATGGTCCCGCCGGTCCCGACCCCGGCCACAACCAAGTCCACTTTGCCTTCGGTGTCGTTCCAAATCTCCAAAGCGGTGGTCTGCCGATGGATGTCGGGATTGGCGGGGTTTTTAAACTGTTGGGGTATGAACGAACCTTTAATTTCGGCCGCCAGTTCCTCAGCTTTCCGAATGGCCCCAGCCATTCCTTGGCTCCCTGGAGTAAGCACCAACTCGGCGCCATAGGCTGCCAAAAGTTTACGCCGTTCAACGCTCATAGTTTCCGGCATGGTTAGGATTAGCCGATAACCTCTGGCTGCCGCGACACTGGCAAGGCCAATTCCTGTATTGCCACTGGTCGGCTCGATGATTACCGAACCTGGTCTGAGTTCGCCGGATTTTTCAGCTGCCTGAATCATAGCCAGCCCAATCCGATCTTTAACACTACCTCCGGGATTAAATAATTCTAGTTTTAACAGAACCTCGGCTTGAAGGCCTGCACCGGTCTTA
>JBLNDC010000023.1:0-8780 GCA_050261255.1 Bacteroidota bacterium | reverse complement strand
GCCTTGCCGTCCCATCGTTCCAGAGCTCCGGAGGCTTCTACCAGTTCGGGAACGGCGTGAATATCGATATAACCTTCTCTGATATACTCGATGAATCTGGGAAACCGGTTTAACCCGTGGGTATAGACCCCATCGCGGCTGGTATCGGCGAAAAGTCGGGCGCAAAGTTCAGCCCGTTCTTGTGAGAAACCTATTTTTAATAGAACCCGCAAAAATTCGGCGTACATTTGCTGATAAGGGACGCGTAGCATATAAATCACTCCTGTTTTTGATTGGAATAGTTTTCATTCAGAACTGATCCAATTTTACTAAATTCAGCGATGGATTGCTACCTTATTTCTCGTTCAAAAGCCGCTTCGCTTAGATTGATTAGATTGCTCGAGGAGTCGAAGATAATCGCCGCGTACTTAGGATTGGCTGAGATAAAGGCTTTAATCTCCGGGATTGGCAGTATAAAAAATGCGGTTGAAAGCAGATCGGCCTCCATCGCCGTTGGGGCGGTTACAGTGACTAAGATTTTGTCCCGCGCCGGATAACCGGTACGGGGGTCAATCAGATGAGAATAACGTTCACCATTGTGAATAAAGAAGTTTTGATTATCGGCTGAAGTAGCCAGAGCCCGATCTTTTGGGAGGCGGAGGGTCCCTAATAACTCCCCGGCCTGGCGGGGATGCCCGATTCCCAGCCGCCAAGGTTTCCCGTCGGCCCTTTTTCCAAGGGCGCGAATGCTGCTGCTGCCTCCGTTAATAAGAGCGGAACGGATTCCGGACTTTTGTAAGCTCAAATAGGCGCGATCGACCGCATAACCTTTGGCGATGCCACCCAGGTCCAATTTGCTCCCTTTTACAGTCAGAAACACGGTCTGATGCTTAGCATCGAGCGCTACCTGTTCGAATCCGACCAGTGGTAAAATCCGACTGATTTCACCGGCTGCTGGGAGATGGGGCTCTCCTTCGGGATTAAAACCCCAAAGATCGATGATCGGCGCGATTGTTGGATCGAATGACCCTGATAAATCAAGATAACTTTCGGCCACTTTTTTTAGGATAGCAAATAATTCAGGGGCTACCTTCACCGGACCAACTCCGGCCGCCTCATTCAGTTTTGTCAGTTCGGATCCGTTTTGGTTGGAAGTAATTGTCTCGATCCGTTTAATCTCTTGAAAAGCTTTTTCAATGGCTTGCCCGGGATTGATCCCGGTCGCGGTTATTTCAAAGACAGTCCCCATAGCAAACAAGGATTTGGCTACCGTAATTTCTCGATAACGCCAAAACAGGAAACCAATAATTAAGACGGTGATAATCGAGAGCGATATAAATATCTTCTTCATTGAAGCCTTCCTTTTTCAATAGTAGTCGTTAAGTATTCCGGAACGGATAAAAAGGGAAAATTTTAGATTATTGAAACCGCTAATTAACGCTAGTAAACGCGAATCCAATGCAAGATTGGCCTGTATTAATTGGCTTACCTTGCCAATTTCATGTGTACTAGCGATCTATCAATATACAATATATTGTGAGCCAAAGCTTAAATCAAGAATTATGCAATTCCTTGATAATTATAAATTATACCAAATTACTAGGAATATATCCTGAAAAAGATGATATCCTTATTTCATACGAAGGGAGCAGTCGGAATACTGGAGGAGAATGAAGACCGCCGGTTTCCGATGTTAAACATAGTATATTCCGTCGTTAATTAAAAAAGCGGCTTCGGTTAACCACGAAGCTTATCTGTAATGATCTATGATCTAATTTTGGAATTTGCATTTGCTATTGCAACTTATGTCTAAAAGTGTTAAGATAATGTTAAGAAAAACGTATTTTTATATTCATCGATGATTCTAACTTTTAAAGGAGTTTATCGATGGAACGAATCAAAAAGAGAGCGACGATCCGCGATATCGCGAAATTGGCTCAGACATCGGTAGCCACTGTTTCCTGGGTCTTAAACGGTGATTCCCGGAAATATGTCAGTGATGAGTTAAAGGAACGCGTTTTAGAAGCGGCTAAAACCCTTAACTATCATCCCAATTTGTTAGCCCAGCGTTTAAAGGGAAAGTCCCGTAAATTACTGGCTATTATCGTTCCCCAATTTGAAAATTTCTTCTTCAACCGAATCGTAATCGGGGCTGAAAAGTATGCTAACTCACGAAGTTATAAACTCCTTATCTGCAGTACCGAAGATAATCCCCAAAAAGAGTTCGAACTGGTCAACCAACTAATCGCCAACTGGGTGGATGGTTTCATGATCGCTCCAACTTTAAACGGGGAAAATTCCCTTACCGCAATAATCCAGTCGGGAATCCCCTTAGTCCTATTGGATCGATTAATTTCTGAGAATATCGATTATGTGGCTACCGATAATTATGCGGCGGCGTATACCGGCGCGAAATATCTACTTGAACAAGGCCATCGTCAGATCGCTTACATTGGTTGGGATATCGATTTAAATACCATTATTGATCGGAACAAAGCCTTTTTCGACGCGGTTAATGAGTATGGGATAAACCGGGAAGACATTATCTTTCGAAGATGCCCGCGCAACGCCGAAGCGGGGTACATCACCACCAATGAAGTTTTGGAAGAATATCGGCCTACAGCATTCTTCGTTGACCAAAACAATATCGCCGAAGGAGTGGTCCAAGCCTTACGCAAGCGGAAAATCGATATTCCCAAAGATATATCGGTACTATTATACGGCGACCCAAGTTGGGCCAAGCTTAATGTCCCCGAGTTCACCTGCGTCGCGCTACCGGACATTGAAATTGGCATGGAAGGCGCCCGTATCCTAGTTGATAAAGTGGAAGGCCGGAGCTCAAGCGTTCAGACGATTTTATTAGGGGGTAATTTAGTAGAGCGTGGCTCCATCAATAGATTATTATAGTAGAGACTAACGTCTACCTATAAGCAAAAGGAGAAGGAGGTGGTTAGACTAATTTTTTATAAAATCAGGCTTTTGGTTGTCAAATACTATTCTAGGGAGGGAACCGAATGAAAAGAAACTTCAGACTTTACCTGGTGATAGGCTTGATTTTGGCAATTAGCTCGACAGGATTGATTATGGCCGAGGATAACTATCCTTCTCGACCGGTTGAATTTATTTGTTCCTGGTCAGCCGGAGGCGGAGTTGACGTATTGATGCGCGCCATCGCGACTGTTTTCCCGAAATACGCCAATAATCAACAATTGATAATTAAAAATGTTCCGGGCGGCGGCAGCGCAATGGGTTTCATTGAAGCCTCTCGGGCTAAACCTGATGGATATTCGCTTTCTTCAGGAACTACGCCTTTTATCACTAAGATTCACATGAGTTCAGTTCCATATAGCCTTGATGATTTTGAGCCGATTATGATGTTCGCCGATATTCCTTGTTACATTATGGTGCCAGCTGACTCTCCATATAAGGACCTTCGTGATTATGTCGCAGCGGCTAAAAAACGGCCCGGACAAATTACATTGGGCAATGCCGGTTCTGGTGGAGGAACTCACTTGGTCGGACTTGCTTTCCAAAAATTTGCCAAGATTCAATTAAATAATATCCCCCATGAAGGCGGTGGACCGGCGTTCACCAATTTAATGGGGAAACATATTGATTCAGCTATCGGTTCATCACCCGAAGGAATGCCCCAGGCTTTAGCTGGTCAACTCCGGATTTTAGGAATTTTTGCCGACCAAAGATTGGCGAAATTCCCGAATGTGAAAACCGCTCAAGAGCAAGGGTTTAACTTTACGGGCACCATGTGGCGGGGTATCATGGCTCCGAAGGGGACTCCTAAGGAGATCATCAATAAACTGGATAACATCTTCAAACAGTGCATGAATGATCCGGATTTTGTCAAAAAAGCCGAAGAAATGATGTGGCCTCTTAAATACCGTGGTCCGAAAGAATTTACCCAATTTATGCGTGAAGAGGACCAACGTTATAAAGAGTTAATTATCGAAAATAAATTAGGAGATCGTTATAAGGATTTATACAAATAATATTTAATCGGGGGAGCCACGCCTTGGCTCCCCTATGTTTAAGGTGGTGCAATAATGACCAGAAGAGAGGAGACTCTCCTTAAAGAAAAACGTTTAATTAATTTAATGGAAGCCCAGAACCTAAAAGGGATTCTCATCAAAAAGCAGGCCAATTTTTCTTGGTTAACCGGCGGCGGCCTTAATTTGGTAGGGATCGCTACCGAAATGGGGATGACTTCCTTATTGGTGACCAAGGAAGGCCGTTATCTGTTGGCTAATAAAATTGAAGCAGCCCGGATGATGGAAGAAGAAGACCTCAAGGACTTGGGTTTTAAATTATTGGAGTATGAATGGTATGTTGACCGGGAAGCGGAACTGATTCAAAAAGTCGTTGGCGACCTTTCTCAAATTGGCGCGGACGTTAATTTCGGACAATGCCGGAATGTGGACGGAGAGATAAAAAAACTCCGCTATAGTCTTACTGATAATGAAATCGAACGTTACCTTTTTCTAGGGGAGAAGTTGTCGGAGTCAGTTGAAAAGGTGATGTTGAGTATTAGACCCGGAGACAAAGAATGTGAAATTGCCGGAAGAATCAGTGCAGAGCTTTGGAAATACCGGATCGACCCGACCGGCTTTATGGTTGCAGCCGATGACCGGATCTACTCTTACCGGCATCCGATCCCAACGGAACGGATGATTAAACGGCAAGTAATGGTGAGTGTCAATGCCCGTTATAAAGGACTAATCACCACTGTTACCCGGATGCTTCATTTTGGAAGACCCGAAGCGAAACTCATGCAACAGTTCCAAGATAATCTGGAGATCGATTGCCGGATGACGGAGGCAACCAGACCAGGGGTCCCGGCTAAAGTCCCATTTGAAATCGGATTGGAAACATATCGAAAATTAGGCTATCAAGATGAATGGCAACTCCATCATCAAGGTGGAGCTATGGGCTATTATGCGCGCGATATCAAAGTTACATCGGAAACCCAGGATTTGATCGTTGAAAACCAAGCTTATTGTTGGAACCCTTCGATTTCGGGCACAAAAACCGAAGATGGGATAATCGCGACTGTTAATGGCCAGTTATTTATCACTAAACCGATAATTTACCCGAAGGTGGAATTTAAGATTAACGGTGTGACTATAATTAAACCGGGAATGCTCATCATTGATTGAGGAGGAGTCACATGGAACCCTTAGGTATTGCTATAATTGGATGCGGCATGATCTCCAAAACCCATCTGGAGGCGCTTCGTCAAATCTCTGAAGCCCGTGTTTGCGGAGTTTGGAGCAGAAATCCGGAAACCACTAAAAAATGCGCGGTTGAAAATGGAATACGTGCCTATGAGAGCTTTCAAGCGGTTTGTGATGACCCGGAAGTAAAGATAGTCACCTTATGTACGCCTCCGGGGTTTCATGTTGACCAAGGCCTCCAAGCCGCAGCCGCAGGAAAACATTTAATCATTGAAAAACCGCTCGATGTCAATTATAGCAAAGGGAAAAAATTGGTTGAGACCTATCGGGAAAAGGGCCTAAAATTGGCGGTTATTTATCAAAACCGTTATACGAAGGCGGCCCGGCAGGTAAAAGCGGCAATCGATCAAGGATTACTAGGCAAACTAATCCTGGGCGACGCTTATGTAAAATGGTATCGTTCTCCGGAGTACTACGCTAGCGCCGAATGGAGGGGCACCTGGGAGATTGAGGGCGGCGGCTCATTAATCACTCAGGCGATCCATAGCATCGATCTCTTACAATGGTTCATGGGTAAAGTGAAGAGTATATCAGGGTCGATCACAATCGCTACCCATCAAATTCAAACCGAAGACCTAGGCGCGGCGGTTTTAGGATTTGAAAACGGAGCTCTAGGCGTAATCGAAAGTTCAACCGCGATTGTGCCCGGGTTTAAAGAGCGGCTTGAGATTCATGGTCAAAAAGGCACCATAATTTTAGAAGGCGGCAATATCAAGGAATGGAAGGTTGAAGGGTGCAATGAGGCCGACTATGTTCAAGCGGAGAAAATCAGTTATGGAAAGACCAATTCGCCGGCGATCTCTTTTTTAAACCATCAAGCCCAATTACAGGAGATTATCGGCAGCATCTTAAACGGCAAAGAACCGGAGGTTAACGGCGAGGAAGGGCTTAAATCCTTAGCGATTGTTTTAGGTATTTATCAATCGTCTCAAAAAGGACAAAAGGTATATCTATAATCATCACGAATTATTACTTGAGGGAATTTTATAGTTACCTGAATAAACCTTTTGGCCACAATATATTGTGTGCTAAAGCTGAAATTGAGAATGATGCAATTCCTTAACTTAATACTATTGGAAGGAGGGAACCTATGAAAAAGTGGGAACGTATCGCTGCTGTTGTTCTAATTTTAGCCGGGATCGGCGCTGCCTTTGGCGCATTGGAAATCGGTTTTGGAAGCTTTATGTCTCCGGGTCCAGGTTTTTTGCCCTTCTGGCTGTCAATTGTGTTAGCGATAATATCTACAGTTTATTTAATTATTAATTTAGGGTCCGATGCCAAAGTCAAACTGTGGCCGGGGAAAACCTGGTTCCGTCCATTAGTAGCGATCGTGGTTATGTTTACTTATGGATATTTAATGAAATGGTTCGGTTTTTGCACCGCCACTCTGGTACTCTTCGTAACTTGGATGACTGTTGTGGCTAAGGAAAAATGGTCGACGGTCGCCTTGGTTTCAATATTGACAACGGGCATAGCTTATCTTTTGTTTGAGGTATTTTTGAAAGTGCCTCTTCCAAAAGGGATCTTGTTTTAAGCAGGGATGGCGCAGATATCACTGATTGCGCTGATTATAGGCTGTTTCTTTAGCCCAAGATTCTTTCAACAAGAGGCATGAAAGTCTAATAGTGATATAACTTAGGTATCTTTGGTTTCCTGTCTTCATCGCCAAGTAGTCGTCCATGTCAACCTCCTGTTGACCCAAGCAATAATAAAACAAGTTGACGTGGATCAACAAGCGACAAATCATTTTCCTAGATAGAATTCATAAAGGAGGGAAGAAAATGATGGACTCCTTACAAGGTTTAGCTTCCGGGTTTTCCTTGGCATTTACCCCAATAAATTTGTTATTTGGTTTTATAGGGGCAGTACTGGGAACCGCGATTGGAGTATTGCCGGGATTGGGCCCGGCAGCAACCATATCGCTCCTGCTTCCCCTGACATACGCTTTAGGATCCCCGGTAACCTCCATCATTATGATGGCCGGGATCTATTACGGAGCTATGTACGGTGGCTCCACCACTTCGATACTCTTAAATATACCGGGTGAATCAGCTTCAGTTGTAACTTGTATCGATGGTTATAAAATGGCGAAGCAAGGACGGGCTGGCGCCGCATTAGGCATTTCAGCGGTGGGTTCGTTTATTGCCGGAACAATTGGCGTGATCGGGTTAACATTTTTGGCGCCTCCGGTAGCAGCCTTTGCCCTCGAGTTTGGGCCAGCCGAATATGTTTCCCTTACAATAATGGGACTAATGTTAGCCTCGCTTTTATCCGGGAAATCAGTACTCAAAGGATTAATAATGGCCGTATTGGGTCTACTCCTAGCCACGGTAGGAATGGATCCGGTCAGCGGTAATCTGCGTTATACGTTCGGCACAATCATTTTAATGGACGGATTGGACTTTTTAATTTTAGCCATGGGTATTTTCGGTATTGGCGAGATTTTAATGAATCTGGAAGAAAATATCAGCAACGAATTGGTCACCGAAAAAGTCAAAAATATCTGGCCGACCATTAAAGATTATGCCCAGACTAAATGGTCGATTTTAAGAGGTTCGATCATCGGCTTCTTTGTGGGATTATTACCGGGTGGCGGAGCGGTTATCGCCTCCATGGTTTCTTATGCGGTCGAGAAAAAGTCTTCGAAAAATCCGGAACGGTTTGGGGAAGGCGCTATCGAAGGGGTAGCCGGACCGGAATCATCAAATAACGCAGCTGCCAGCGCTTCGTTTATCCCGATGTTGACCTTGGGAATCCCGGGAAATCCAGCTATCGCCATGATTTTCGCAGCATTGATGATTCAAAACGTCATCCCCGGGCCGTTTTTAATCAAGGAGCATCCTGATCTTTTTTGGGGCGTCATTGCTTCCATGTATATCGGGAACGCAATGTTACTGGTTTTGAATCTACCATTAGTCGGACTTTGGATTAAAATGTTGCGCGTCCCATATTCAATCTTGGCCCCGATTGTGGTAATGATCTGTTCAATCGGAGTTTATAGCAATAAAAACAATGTAATGGATGTCCTGATGATGTTCATTTTCGGTGTCTTCGGCTATTTTCTACGGAAATTCCGTTTTGAATTAGGGCCATTACTTTTAGCCTTTGTCTTGGGAAGGATCTTGGAAAGGAATTTAAGTCAAGCATTGTTAATTTCCCATGGCAAATTTTCAATCTTTGTGAGCCGGCCAATTGCAGCCGCTCTTTTAGGCATCGTTTTATTAATGATCTTGATTCCAATGTCACTAACAATCTATAAATGGTCTAGAAAATGGATCAAACCAGCTACCGGCACCGGGGCATGAGACGGCCGTCTTGGCCGTCTCTTTTTTTGCTAAAGAAGGATAAAAAAGGATAGTTTGTCTATAATATATATCAATCGCGGTTGCATAAACATAGAGTATTAAATAGTAACAAACGGTAGGGGAGAGAATGAAATACAAAGGTCTGGTCTGGGTTAGCAGCATAGCAAGTATTTTTCTTTTTTTGCCTTCTTTGGCCATTAAACTCTGGGAATTTATAAACCGGGCGCCTTGGTCCAAAAAAAGCTGGTTA
>JBLNDC010000022.1:0-3114 GCA_050261255.1 Bacteroidota bacterium | reverse complement strand
TTTTTTTTTTTTTTTTTAACATCTTTTTGGGTTTTTTTTTTTATATTTTTTTTTTAAATTTTTTTTTTTTAATTTTTTTTTTTTTAGTTTTTTTTTTTTATTTTTTTTTTATTTTTTTTTTTTTTTTTTAATTTTTTACATTGTTCAGGAGGAAATGGGCGAAAAATAACGAAATAATTTTTTACCAATGAGTAGGGGGTGGAATATGGTGTTCGAATTTACCGTTCGTCAAAGGCTTGCCGCCTTAACACTTTTTTTCTTCCTGTTGCTTGGCGGTTCATTGTTGTTTTTTAATCGGGATAATCAAGGATATACCGAGGAATATCGCGCGCGAAAGGACGATGAAGAGATTTATGTTCATGTTTGCGGGGCTGTTGTCAGGCCGGGAGTTATCAAGGTCAAACCGGGGACTAGAAAATTTGAGGTTATCCGGCAAGCCGGAGGTGTTCTTCCTGAAGGGGATCTTGATCAAGTTAATTTGGCTGAGTATGTTTTAGATGGAGAACAGGTTTACTTACCTACCAAAGGGGAAGTCATAGTAAAAACTAACCGCCCAAAAACTATTGCTGCAGCCATGGGCCCAAATACAGAAATAAAAGAGAAAACGGCAAACACTGCTAAGGGTCCCTATGATTTAAATAGCGCTACGCAAAAAGAATTGGAGAGCGTCCCCGGAATCGGGCCTGCTTTAGCGGGGCGGATTATCCAATATCGTACCGAACATGGAAAATTTAATCGTTATGAAGATTTATTGAATGTTCCCGGAATAGGCGCAGCTAAAATGAGACAATTCCGGGCGCATTTGTTTGTGGAATGAAACTACCCCATAATGTATATGTACTAATCGTTTTAAGCATCGGAATCATTATCGCCTCTTTAGTTCCTGCCCTCCCTCTCCCGTGGCTCCTGATTGGATTATTCCTAATCGCTATCGGAATGATACAACAGATATATCGGAGTAATTTGGGATGGTTGCTATTATTGTTTTGCTTGGTCGGAGCCGGTTTTTGGTTTAGTTATACTCGTTCGGTTTATTTGGATCAAGTAAAGTTCAATCAGGTTTTTCATAATCAGGCGATCCTAGTCGACGGGACCATCGTATCGAGGCCGGAACCTACCCGCGCTGGTTTTTGGTTCGTTATGCGGCTTGAAACCGGTTCCTCAGGGCGACTTTTCCTTCCCCGGGGTCAGGTGAGCGTTTTTATCAACGATCCCCCATCCGACGGTTGGTACGGGCGGAAGGTAAAGATCAAGGGTAGGTTCAGAGCGATCCCTCCAAAAGCAACCGGATTTCCGGATTATTCAGAAATTCATAGCATATCCGGGAGTATCTCGGCTCATGAACCACCCCAGTTTCAAACCGGGTTTGGTTTAATCCCCCCTTTCATCTGGGCGGACCAAATCAGACAAAGGATGACTGATTATGGGGAAAGGGTTATAGAACCTGGTAACGCTCGCCTGTTACATGGAATACTCTTTGGTGACTCTTTAGGCGATACCGAAGACCGGTTTATAGTCAATCTGCAACGTACTTCCACCATTCATATGCTATCCGTCTCCGGAATGCACGTGGGTTTTGTAGCGGTATCCCTCAGTTTTTTATTGGGGTTGCTTAAGATACCAAAACGATGGCAAGTCGGGCCTCTGATCATCGGAGTATGGTTCTATATTATGATGACTGGAATGGATCCCCCGGCGCTCCGGGCGGGAGTAATGCTAACCATCGTCTTAATCGGCAATATCTTGCAGGTCGGGGATATCCCAATAAACCGGTTAAGCTTGGCTGCGATTGTTTTATTATTGATGAACCCTTACAATTTATTTGATCCCTCCTTTCAGTTGACTTTTGCCGCCACTTTCGGGGTTAGCTGCCTTTACCCGTTGTTAGTCGAATATTTACCGGTAAAAAGGAAATTCCTCGCTTTACCTTGGAAGGCTCTATTGGTATCCCTCAGCGCCCAGTTAATGTTCATTCCCATTTTAATCCATTACTTTCAGATGATCTCTTGGGTATCCCCGCTGGCCAACATAATATTGATTTTTCCGGGAGAAGTTGCGGTCATTGGCGGTTTAGTAGGGGAGGTCATTGGAAACTTGCAGCCATCTTTAGGTGGGTTGGTATTAGCTTTGATTCAACAACTCCTGAATCTGATTCGAGTATTCATTAATTGGCTGGGGAGTTTTTCCTGGGCCGCTTCATGGTCGCCCCAATGGCCTTGGCCGTGGGTAGCCGGTTATTATCTTGGACTCACGCTATTCATCGATTCAATCCGTCCCAACATTTTAAATCGAAAACAGCGGCAGTTTAAATTAGGCCCGATCTTAATCGGGCTGATGCTATTCGTTAATTTAGTTGTCTGGAGCGTTTACTATTACCAAATCCGGGGGGAATATCTTCAAGTTATATTCTTTGATGTGGGCCAAGGGGATGCGACTTTGCTCCGCTCTCCCAACGGGAAATACGCTTTGGTTGACGGTGGCGACAAAGGACGCGGCAAACGAGCTATCCTTCCTTATTTTCAAAAGACCGGAATCATGGGGTTGGAGATGGTTGTTCTCACCCATTATCATCAGGACCATTGGGGCGGATTAATTGAAGTCCTAAACAAGATCCCGACTAAGGCGGTACTGGCGCCGCCCGCAAAGGAAACGGAGAGTTATTTCTCATTCGAAGCCGGGATTAAGTCAACGCCGATTAGGCGCAGGACAATTCATAAAGGGATGATCTTTAAGATGGGGAAAGGGGCCAGTCTCGAAGTGCTGGAGGTTCCGGACCTGGAATCGGAAAATGACCGCTCAATAGTGCTACTGGTCTCCTTCGGGAAAATTAGGCTTTTGTTAACAGGAGATTTATCCTTCAAAGGCGAAGAATTGCTTTTAAAAAGTTTTCCCCATCTGCTGAACGCATCCCTTTTGAAAGTGGGACACCATGGAAGTAATTATGCCAGCGGGCTCCTGTTTTTATCCCAGATAAAGCCGGGATTGGCAATAATTTCGGTAGGGGCGGAGAACCGGTACGAGCATCCGGGACCGGCGACGGTCAATCGGTTACGTTCTTTGGGAGTGAAAATTTTGCGCACCGACTCTCTAGGGATAATCGATTGCCGGATTTAC
>JBLNDC010000021.1:0-10812 GCA_050261255.1 Bacteroidota bacterium | reverse complement strand
GTTGAGGATTAAAGGCAACCCTATCCCTTAATGGTTCTTGTGTCCGTTAAAAAAGGATGTGGTAATTTTGAAAACCAAGGGAATTGTTGGATTGATAATATTTTTTGTTTTATTCGTCGGTGTTGTTTTTGCATTTGATTATTCACTTTATACTCCTTCAACCATCGATATTGAATTTAACCAAATTAAAGCTGATCACGAATCTGATACACTGCCTGGAATTAATAAAAATGAGAATTCCGTAAATATTATTATCCACCCAAAGGTGCTATTTTCAATTACCGCAGAATACCTGGGCGAGGAGAGAGAAATATCGGAAGCTAACAAAAATAGTTTGGAGGTTTTCGGAAAAACATTCGGTCATTTGAATATTTTTGATATTTTTAAACATGAGATTCTAATCCGGGATTCCGATAATCGCGAATATTGGTTACCAATTCAAGAAAGTTTTATAGATGCTTTTCATGAGGAATATTTTGACGGCTGCCAATTGACTTTATATTTGATTATCTCGATAATTTACGACCAAAAACCGCTGGTTATCATCAATGAGTTTTCAGTTCAGGAGAAAGATTCTAGTTACTTAAAAGACGGGCCATTTTTGGAGCCAGATGAATTCCGTAAGAGTCAAACCGGTTATAGTAGAAATGTTTCCTTTGGTAGTAATGTACGGGCGGTTAAAAAAGGAAAAGTAAACAGGATAAGCGTCAATCCATATAACCAGACCAATTTTGGGAAATTTGTCGAGCTAGAACATAATGAAACATATTTAGATAACAAAAAAGAGAAAAATGTTACTTTTTATACAGTATATGCATTTTTATCGGAGGTATTGGTTGAAAAAGGGGATTTCGTCGCGGCAGGTGATATTATTGGCAAGACGGGAAAGTCAGGACCATTGGCAAATCAAAACTATGATAGCGAGTTTTTGTTTTGTATATACTCGTATGAGGATGAACCAATCATCAGAAGCTGGACTAAAAGAAAGCCTATGAAGAAATTCGGGGTATATTGGTATGATCCGATGGGGTTATTTAAGTAGTTGTGGCGTCTGTAAAATGATCAATTTATAAAGAATACCTGCCAAAAACCAGATCCCTTAGTCCCTTCAAAAGGGAAAGGGAATGCCGTTGTACTCTAAAAGCCATCAAGCTACCCTACCGCCTTTTGCTTTGCCTTGTGTATAGTATCGGCAATTTTTGGCAAAAGGTTATCTTCAAAGGATTGGAGCCTAGTATTTAAAGAGTAAAGTGTAAAGGGAAAGTGTAATATTTTTCACAGTTTCTGATTCCCCTTTTCTTTCGGTAATTTGTGTTAACTTTGACCATTGTTTGAGAAGTTTAAGTCTATCTTAAGTGCTTTGGGTAATTCTACGAAGCCAACTTTTTGCCTTGAGGGTGTCGCACCACACCCTCAAACTCCCGGTGCAGGGCGGATTGCCGCCCTTGACCCAGCAATAGCTCCTGCCGCTACCAGACATCCCTGTCCTCTCGCTTTTTCGCCCCATCCTGGGACACACATCCATGACACTCCGAAGGAAAGGCCTACGCCATTTATATAGCCGCGTCCCTCCTAAACGGGAGCCGCCTCTGGCGGATTGACTTGGGTATTAACATCCGGGCCGGAGCCCATTATACGCAAGTAATGGTCTATGATTTGGACGGCGACGGTAAAGCCGAAGTCGCCTGCAAAACGGCGGATGGTTTCCGGGACGGCAGGGGAACCGTGATTGGCGACGGTAGTAAGGATTATCGCAACTCCAGTGGATATATCTTATCCGGCCCCGAATATCTTACGATCTTTGAAGGGCAAACCGGCCGGGCATTGAAGACAGTCAATTATGAACCGGCCAGAGGTAATGTCAGCGACTGGGGTGACAACTACGGCAACCGGGTCGATCGTTTTCTGGCCTGTATCGCCTATCTCGACGGAAAACGCCCGAGTCTGGTTATGTGCCGCGGTTATTATACCAGGTCTGTTTTGGTCGCCTATGACTGGAGAAACGGTTCCTTAACCAAACGTTGGACCTTTGACAGCAATAATGGTTATTCGTCTTATGCCGGGCAAGGCTGCCACAGCCTGAGCGTGGCCGATGTGGACAGCGACGGCAGGGACGAGATTATCTACGGAGCCTGCGCCATCAATGATGATGGGAAGGGGTTGTATTCAACCGGTTTGAAACATGGCGACGCTTTGCATGTCTCCGATTTCGATCCGGGTCGGCAAGGCTTGGAAGTCTGGCAATGCCATGAGAATTCACCATACGGCGGTACCTTCCGCGACGCCCGGACCGGGTCGATT
Source organism: Bacteroidota bacterium (assembly GCA_050261255.1). GTDB lineage: Bacteria > Bacillota > UBA4882 > UBA8346 > UBA8346 > JAAYHS01. The sequence goes on along the minus strand of JBLNDC010000021.1, from coordinate 8,511 downwards.
ATCTTCCGGTTTACGGCTTCGGAAGACACCGGGCGGGCTTGCGCCGGAGATATAACCGCCACTTACCGCGGGGCTGAGGTTTGGGGCTCAGGAGGAGTTCCTTTGGCTTCCAGCACTGGGCAGAATCTGGGCAGCCATAGTTTGCTGATTAACTTCATGATCTGGTGGGACGGTGATTTACTAAGGGAACTATTGGACGGGACTACCATCAGTAAGTATAATAGCGGCACATTGCTCTCCGCCAGCGGCTGTTCGTCAAATAACGGTTCAAAATCCAATCCATGTCTGACCGCGGATATTTTGGGTGACTGGAGGGAAGAGGCGATCTGGCGGACTTCGGACAGTAGATATTTGCGAATCTATACTACTACCACCACTACCAGTCACCGGATTTATACTTTGATGCATGATCCGGTATACCGGCTGAGTATCGCCTGGCAAAATGTGGCTTATAACCAGCCGCCCCATACCGGTTTCTACTTGGGTGACGGTATGGCTGAGCCGCCGCGGCCGGATATTTATCTGACTCCTTGAAGCGTGAAGCAGAGTATTATAGAGTGAAACTAAAGCCCCGACTAAGCTTACTCCGGGCTTTTGATTTAATCATTAGGGCTCTGTTCGAGGAGAATATTCCAGCTGCAGTTAAGGAGTTGGAAGAAATAAGATTTACCGGCCCATTTTGGAACTCTAGCTCTTGAATTGCGTTAGAAAAAGATGAAAGTATTTGAAGAGCGGGCATTTGAATAAAAGAGTCGCCTTGAAACTTCAAGCGGTACGAATAATCACTGTTGATATTCGATATAAAAATGGTAATAAGAATTGTAACAAACATACGTTCGCGATATAATGTTTTTGGTAGATAAAACCATCTACAAAATTCGGGTTCAGCAAAGGGGGGGCTGATATCAATTTATTATGGCGCCATTCGGAAAACTTTTGATAAAGGGGTTTGAGACTGGATCTTTAATTAATCCAGTACTTAAAACCGGTTTCCGAAACTTCTCTCAAGCGCCGCTACTTAACATGATCGATATAATAAAACACATCACATACCAGGAGGGGTCAGCTTAGTGAATATCGCCTTTTTTCTGCTTCCCAAAAGTGGAGTTGTCTATCTTCCCCTGAAGTGTACCATGAGGCAAGCGTTGGAAAAAATGGAGTATCATCGTTATACCGCAATTCCCCTAATCGATGAACAAGGCAAATATGCCGGAACTTTAACCGAAGGCGATTTACTTTGGAAAATGAAGAATACACCGGGCTTGACCTTTGAAGGCACTGAAAAGATTCATTTAGCCGAAGTGCCGCGAAGGATCACTAACAATCCGGTCCGGATTGACGCTGAGATAGAAGATCTTTTATCCCTGGCGATAGTTCAAAACTTTGTGCCGGTAGTTGACGATAATGATATTTTTATCGGGATCATCCGCCGCCGTGAGATAATGGAATATTACGGGAAAATGCTTTTGGTAAACGTTAAGGAAACTAATGCCGAAAAAAATCTCTCCCCAAAACATCTCTTTTTAAACTTGGTAAAAGGATTAAAATCCTAGGGGATTTAGTCATGGTAGATTTATAAAGGACCGCCATAGCGGTTCTTTTTATTTCTTCAGCATGCAGGTAATTATTAGTTTGCGCCGAAGTTATTTCCATAATTAGTAATTAAAAGGTTGGAGGATTAGAGGATGGAAATTAATAGGTTTAAACCGATCGCCGACAAGATATTGCAAGATAAAAAGCTACTCGCTTTAGCTGTGGGAGGCTTCTTCCTGGCCTTGTTTTTAATCGTTGGTGTCTCGACCATCTTCGATCGCGGTATAAAATTAGTCTCAATGACTCCGTCGGGGGAGATCGGTATCAAGTCCAATTTGGACTTTATTTTCTCCAGCGACGTCATTGATGACCGGGATGTAGGGACGACTACAATCGAGGAGTTGATTAGATTCACTCCGGCGGTCCCAGGGCGCTTTCGCTGGATATCTCGGCGTGAATTAAAATTTTTACCCGAAACTCCTTTTCAACCGTCAACGGATTATATCGCCGAAGTCAAGCCGGAAGTGGTAAAGATCAAAGAGAGATACTTGGCGAGACGGCAGACGGTTGACTTTACTACCCAATATTTCAAAGTAAACACTATCAGTCTTAGTTTTATCTATCCGGGGGAACAACAAAAGGGGTTACAATTGCAAGCCCGTCTCAATTTTAATTACCCCGTCGATCCGGTGGAACTGGGAAAAGCGTTAAAAATACGTTTTCAAGGTTGGGGCAAGGAGATCAAGTATAATATCGATCCCGCTACCAAGAGCGATACTTTCACAGTGACCAGCGAAACGCTTTATCCCGAAGAGAGCGATCGCAAGATCGAACTAAACCTACCCAAGGGTTTCCGCTGTGTGGGAGGGAATATCGGCTTGGCCTCCAGTTATGACCATACTGCCGTTTTAGGCGCTAAGAAGGCCTTGACTATAATCGAAGCGGTTCCTAAGACGGACAATGCTAAGTGTTGGATCTCGGTTCGTTGTTCGGAACCGGTTGACGCTAAAATGATCACCAATTTCATCCGGTTGAAACCGGAGGTCCCCTTTAAAACCGAGGTTAATGGTGAGTACATAATCATAAAAAGCGATCGGTTTAAATCGGGGGAAAGCGTCAACTTGCGCCTGGCTAAAGGGATACCCTCCTTGAACGGGCTTCCCATGGAGCGGGAATTTGCGGTCGGGATGGTCTTTACTGATCTGGAACCAAGCTTGCGATTTAATTCACCGGGGCGATACCTTTCCAGTAAAGGTCTTTTGAATTTGGGATTGGAAACGGTTAATATCCAACGGGTTAATGTGGAAATCAGCCAGATCTTTGCCAATAATATCGTCGCTTATCTTAATAACATCAATGATGATTACTATGCGTATGAAGGTTATATCGCCCGGGTCGGCCGGGTAGTCAATTCGGATCTGATCGATCTCAATCAAGGCAAGAATGAGTTGGTCACTACCCCAATAAACCTCGGCCGGTATCTATCGGATTTCCGTGGGATCTTTCAGGTGGTGGCTTATGACGACGAACATTATTGGCGGCGGGACTATAAATATGTAATCATTACCGACTTAGGGATCGTTGCTAAGATGGGCGAGGACGAATTGGTGGTCTGGGTCAATTCCCTGGAATCGTTGGAGCCGAAGGCCAAAGCGAAGGTGAGTCTGATCAGCCGAAACAACCAGGTTCTGGCCAGCGAAACGACGGACAATCAAGGGATCGCCCGCTTTAAAAATATCAAACAAACCGTGACCGGCTTCGATTCATTTATCATTTTAGCCGAGTTAGGCCAAGATTTTTCCTTTGTCCATTTGGGTAGCGGACAGATAGCCACCACCGATTTTGAGGTCCGGGGCCGGCGTCATCTGGTCGAAGGCTATGAAGCCTTTCTCTACTTGGATCGGGATATTTTCCGCCCCGGCGACAAGGGAAACCTGGTAGCCGTCGTCCGGGGACCTAATGCCTCACTGCCTCCGGAATTCCCGGTTAAACTGGAAATCCGTCAACCGGACGGGAGGATCTTTAAGGAGTTGAAGAGCGGCACCGGTCAGAGAGGGGCTGGGGAATTCGCGTTCGACCTCCCTGAATATGCCCAGACCGGGAAGTATCAAGCCAGTCTCAAAGTGGCGGAAGAGGTAGTCGGCGCCACCGCCTTTAGTGTGGAAGAGTTCATGCCGGAGCGGATTAAGGTCAGCACTGAATTGGATCGGGTCGATTATTCAGGCGGGGATACGGCCACCATCAAGGTGGAAGGGATGAACCTCTTCGGCCCTCCGGCAGCCGGCCGGCGGGTTGAATTAAAAGTGAAGTTGGAACCGGCTCCTTTCAGCCCGTCAGGTTTCGCCTCCTTTACCTTTGGCGATCCGGAGCAGGCTTTCGGCGTCAAAGAGCAAGAATTGGGTGAAAGCAAACTGAACGAAGCCGGGCAGGCGACTTTTTCCTATACCTTCCCCAAAGGAATGACGCCCCCGGCAAAGCTCCGTTCGATCTTCCACGCCACTGTCATTGAAGACGGAGGCCGGGCGGTCAGCAGTTATCAAGTAGCAGATTTACATTGTTATGATCGTTACGTCGGTATCAAACCGGCCACAGCCGGTAATTATTGCAATTTGAACCAACCCTATCAGGTCAAATATATAGTCCTAAATCAAGAGGGTAAACCCATTGAAAAAGCTGAACTGAATGTGGAAGTCTTCCGGATCACTTGGAACTCGATTTACCGGAAGAATGCCAGAGGCAAATATGAATATGTTTCCGAGGAAGAACGGGAGTCCGTCTATAAAGGGAAGTTGAGTTCCGGAAAGAGTGAGCAAGGCTTCCAATTCGCCCCGAAAGAATACGGCCGTCATCTAATCGTGATACAAGACGCCAAGAGTCCTTCCAGAGCAACGATTAGTTTTTACGCCTCCGGCTGGGGGTATTCACCTTGGGCAATGGAGAACCCCGATAAAATCCAGCTGGAAACGGAAAGCCAATCTTACCGCAGCGGAGAACAGGCTAAGATTCAAATCAAAGCCCCCTTCTCCGGGAAAGCCTTGGTAACGGTGGAACGGGAAAAGATTTACGAGTACCGGATCGTTGATTTGAAAGAAAACAGCGGTGTGGTGACGATTCCAGTCAAGGAGGAATATCAACCCAACGTTTATGTTTCGGTCCATCTAATCCGGTCGATTAAATCATTGGAAAAACGGGCTCCGGTCCGGGCCTTTGGTACTGTTCCCCTGTACGTCGACGCTTCCAAACACCGGATGGCGGTTAAGTTGACCGTTCCCCCGGAATTAAAGCCGGAACGCCCAGTCGAAGTGGATGTGAAGGTGGACGGGGCAACGGACAAAGCTTATCTGACTTTGGTGGCGGTGGATGAAGGAATCTGCCAGTTGACCAATTACGAAACGCCTAACCCCTATGACTTCTTCTATGGGAAACGTAGTTTGAGTATTGATAGCTATGACCTCTACGGGATGATTTTGCCCGAGGTGGAAACGGCCAAGACCAGGACCACCCCTGGAGGCGACGAGGACCAAGACCGGATCCGAAAACAGAACCTTAACCCGGTGGCGGTACGGAGGGTAAAACCGGTCTCCCTCTGGTCGGGTTTGGTTAGTTTGGACCGGAGTGGCCGGGCTAAGGTAAAACTGGATATTCCGCAATTTAACGGAACCCTCAGGTTGATGGCGGTGGCCATGTCCGGCGATGATTTTGGCTCCGCTCAACAAAAGGTATTGGTCAGGGACCCCATCGTCTTGACCCCGACTTTCCCAAGGTTTGTGGCTCCCCGGGACCGGTTCGCGGTTCCGGTCGGAGTCTTCAACAACACCGGTAAGGCCGGGGAGTTTCAAGTTACCTTAAAGGCCGACGGCCTGGTGGAGATCGACGGTGATCAGCGGCAGACCGTAAGCCTGCAAAACCAAGAAGAAAAACAGGTCATCTTTAACTTGACAGCAAAAAACGGCGTCGGTAAGTTAGGCTTTCACCTGCAGGTAACTGGTAACAATCAGACCTGCAATTATCGGGAAGATTTATCACTCCGGCCTCCGGTCCCTCTCATTCATGATTTGGCCTCGGGCGCGCTCACCGCTAAAGAGCCTTTGGTCCTGGAACCCAGTACCAAATGGCTGCCGGGTACGGCGTCTTACCAATTGATCCTAGCGCCCCTTCCGGGGCTGAAGTTCGCGGGGAGCCTCCGGTATCTTTTGGGTTATCCCCATGGCTGCGCCGAACAGACCACTTCCAAACTCTTTCCTTTGCTCTACTTCGATAGCTTGGCCGAAGCTTGCGAGAGTGAAGTTTTTAAGGGAGGCAACGCCGATTATTATTTGGCCCAAGGCATAGAAAAACTGGAGGCTATGCAGTTGCATGACGGCAGTTTCGCATACTGGCCCGGGGCTAACTATAATAATGAATGGAGTTCAATTTATGTCAGCCATTTCCTGGTTGAAGCGCGCAAGGCCGGCTACGCCGTGTCCGACCGGGTCTATAACAAGATGGTTCAGTATTTGGAGGCTGTCACCAAAAACGGGGGACGTTCCGAGGAAAACCTCCAGACTAAAGTTTACGCTTTATATGTCCTCAGTTTGGCGGGTAAATCCCAATTGAGTTCCATGGCCTATTTAAAAAACCTTTACCTCGATAATATCTCCGGTTATTCCCGGGCCCAATTGGCCGCGGCCTATTACTACTCGGGCGATCGTAAAACCGCCCGGGAACTGTTGCCGGAGACCTTTACCTCTTCCGGCGCCGCCCGGGAGAGCGGCCGGAACTTCAATTCGGCGGTCCGATCCGATGCGATAGTCCTAAGCGCTTTGGCGGATATCGACTCCAGCCATCCGGCGGTTTACAAATTGATCCAGCGTTTAGCCGAGGAGGCTAAGCCGGGATACTGGGGCACTACCCAGGAGAATGCCTTTGCCCTGATGGCAATGGGTAAAGTATTGGCCAAAAAGAGCGAAGGCGATTACCAGGGGGAGGTTTGGGTGGATGATACCCGGATTGCCGCTTTTACCCATGCTAAACTCTTGAAACTGGAGGATGACCGTTTAGGCAAGGGTAAAGTGACGGTCAAGATTAAGGGTAAAGGCGAATGCTATTACTTTATGAAGGTGAGTGGAATTCCGGAAAGGGCCGACTTACCCGAATATGACCAAGGACTGGCGGTCCGGAGAGTATACCGGGACCGGCGCGGCGATTTGATTAACCCCAGCCAAATCCGGCAGGGAGACCTGATCATCGCGCAGCTGACCATCACCACCAAGCAGGATAATCTGAGCAATATCGCCATTGTCGATCTGTTACCGACCGGGCTGGAGATTGACAATCCACGATTGGCCAATAACAGCAATTTCGCTTGGATGAGCGAGCGTTCAGCGACTCCGGATTATATGGATATTCGTGATGACCGGATGGCGCTATTCTATAGTTTTCCAAAGGCCGGTACCTATCAGTTCTATTATGCGCTCCGGGCGGTTGCTTGCGGGGAATTCATACTCCCGCCGGTGAAAGCGGAATGCATGTATCAACCGGAGTTGAGCAGTATCGCCTCGAGTGGCGGGATTACTATCAGGAGAGATTAAGCATGGGATTCCTGAGCGGTCGAGTTCGAGAACGCTTTCAAAACATCTTCCAATTGACTTTGGCTTTTGATAAGAAACGGCTGAAGCTTGGGGCTTGGGTACTCTTGTTCATCTTAACCTTGAAACTAGCGGCTTTTTTAATACCGCTTCCTAAGGCCGGGTTGTTCCGCCATTCTGCAACGTTGGTTTTTGACGCCGACGGGAAACTGCTGCGGGCCTTTACGGCTGAGGATGGCAGTTGGCGGATCAAGACTACCCTCGACCAAATATCCCCGGTCTTAAAAGAGTTTTTAATCGCCTATGAAGACTCATCCTTTTATTGGCATCCGGGGATCAATCCCTTAGCGATCCTCCGGGCTTATCGTCAGAATAAAGCGGCCGGGAGGATCGTTTCGGGCGGATCGACCATTACCATGCAGATCGCCAGGATGATGGAACCGAAAGCCCGGACTTGGTATCATAAATTGATCGAGATCGGCCGGGCCGTCCAGTTGGAGCAGAGATACGGCAAACGGCGTTTGTTGGAGATTTATTTCAATATCGCCCCTTACGGCGGTAATATTGAAGGAGTGGCGGCCGCTTTCTGGCTGTATTTTGGGAAAGAACCGACCCGTCTCAGCTATGCCGAAGCAGCCTTGCTGGCGGCGTTGCCCAATTCCCCGACCCGGCTCCGGCCGGACCTCCATCCGGGCCGGGCCCGTCAGGCCAGGGATAAGGTTCTAAAGATCGTCTACCGTAAAGGGATCATTTCCAGACGAGAATATGAAGAAGCTTTAGCGGAACCGGTGCCCAACGCCCGGCAGGAACTGCCCTTTATCGCGCCCCAGTTTTGTCAGGAGATGCTGGATAAAAATCCCGGCCAACCCCGGATCTATAGTTCTTTAAAGCTGAGTACCCAACTCCTGACCGAAAGGTTGCTTCGTGATCACCTTAAAGGCCTTGCCGACCAGGGGATAACTAACGGCGCGGTAATAGTGATCGATAATCAAAAACGGGAGCTGTTGGCGGCGGTCGGTTCGGCGGATTTTTTCAATGCCGCCGCTCAGGGCCAAGTCAACGGTTACCGGGCGGCCCGGTCTCCGGGGTCGGCCTTAAAACCGTTTGTGTATGCTTTGGGTTTTGAAAAAGGGGTGATCACCCCAGGACATTATCTGGAAGATGTCCCGATCGATTTTAGAGGGGGTTATGCTCCCGAAAATTTTGATAAGAAGTTCAACGGGGCGGTCTCGGCCAGGGAAGCCCTGGGCCGTTCCCTGAATGTTCCGGCCATCAATGTCTTACTGATGTTGGGAGAGGAGAACGGGCTTTATCCGATGCTGCGCCGGATTAACCTATCCACCTTGGCCGAGGACGACCGGTACGGTTTGACCATCGCCTTGGGAGGCTGCGAAACTACCCTGATCGAGTT
>JBLNDC010000020.1:0-2709 GCA_050261255.1 Bacteroidota bacterium | reverse complement strand
AATGATAATATTTGAAGATAACACCTACTGTAAAACTGGCGATATAATGAGCGATTGCTAAAATGACACCCAAATCAGGACGGCCGAACATTCCTACCGCTACCGCTCCAAAAATAAACAGTGGGTCAGCCGTATTAGTAAATGATAAGAGCCGCTCCCCTTCCACTCGGGTGCACATCCTGCTACGGCGAAACTTCCCGGTAATCACGGCATCCATTGGATACCCGGCAGCCAATCCCATGGATAAAGCAAAAGCTCCCACACCGGGAACATTGAATAAAGGCCGCATTAACGGTTCTAACAACACACCGATGAAATGCACCACTCCCATACCCAACATTATTTCGGATAACACAAAAAATGGTAACAAAGACGGAAACACAATCTCCCAAAATATTTTCAAACCCGCAACAGCGGCGTTGACACCATCTTCAGGGTAAATAACCAATGAAAGCGTAAGCAAAGAGACTAGTCCGGCCCCTAAAAGCACGTTAATTCGTTTTAAGATTAAGATCCGCATCGATGTTCCTCCCTGTTTGGTCTATCTTTAAAATATATGGGCAATCTAAAACGAATAGAAGTAAAAGGAGTGGCGCGCAGTTTGTTGAAAATATACAGAACAACCAAATTTAAGAACCGTTTGGAGGAGGAATTAAAATTTTTTTCGATAATATTACATCTTAAGAGCCAAAAATATTGACGTATCCCATAGAACTACCAACGTTAGCTAAAAATCCAAATACGGTTATAACCGTTCCGCTTTAAACTGACAAAATGTGAACTTATAAATGATCTACTGTTTATTGATGACTGTTCAATGATTATCGAGGTATCTAATGAATCCAGAATTGATAAATTTATCAGAAAAGCTAGACCCCTCATGGGGAAAGGCGGCTTTTATCGACGTCGAGACCACCGGTTTAAATCCGGCCTACGAAGAAATCATTGAGCTGGCGATTACCCTTTTTGCCTTCAACCGGGAGTCAGGTAAAATCTTGGGAATTATCGACGAGTATATCGGTTTGCGCGAGCCTTCCTGTCCCATATCACGCGGGGCTTATTTAGTTCACCACATCAATAATCAAGCCGTTAAAGGAAAGATACTGGACAAAATCAAAATTGAAGCCCTAATTAATCAGGCTGATTTCTTAATCGCTCATAATGCCGGGTTTGATAAAGGTTTTGTCGGAAAGATGTTTCCAATAGCTCTTTCAAAACCTTGGTATTGTTCGATGAACGGCATCAAATGGTATCAGAAGGGTTTTCCATCAAAAGCTCTGCAAAAGTTATTGACCGCTCACCAAATACAAGTTGACCGGGCCCACCGGGCCGGCGCCGATGTCCGGGCCTGTTTAATGTTGTTATCGTTAATGAATCAAAATGGGATGACTTATTTGCAGGAGATGCTAAACGGAAAGAAGCACGCCTAAATTGGTTAGAATATCACCAGATGAAAAAGTCGAGGTCAAATAGTGGTTCTTATGGGACATGCAGGTAGCGGGTAAATGGGACCACCTCCAGCATTAAACTACAATACTTTATTAAACTTTAGCCATTGTTCTTGCCGGTTCGTGTTGTAACAAATACTCCCAAGCATTGATGGCTGCTTTGGCCCCTTCGCCGGCGGCGATGATAATTTGTTTCTCCGGGACTGTAGTGGCGTCTCCAGCCGCGAATAAACCGGGGACATTGGTCTTGCATTCGCAGTCGATTTTAATCTCTCCGTTGTTAGTCTTCTCGACCAAGCCCTCCAGAAACTCGGTATTCGGGTCGAGGCCAATCTCGATGAATACTCCCTGTACCGGTATTTCAAAGCGTTCCTTGGTTGCCTGATTCTCCACCATCACTCGCTCCACCAGTTTTGAACCTTTAATCTCGACAACCATATGCCCGATGTATTGTTTTAACTTTGGTACACTTTTAAAACGTTCGATAAAGACTGCATCCGCTGTTAGCTCCGTTAAGGAAATCAAATGGATTTCCGAGGCATAGTTATTCAAATCAAAGACCGCCTTGAGAGCCGAGTTACCGCCCCCGACCACAACCACAGGCACACCACGGAAAAGCGGTCCATCGCAGGTGGAACAATAACTGACCCCCTTATTGCGAAACTCGGCCTCCCCCGGCACATTCAAAGTCTTAGGCCGCTTCCCGGTGGCGACTATGACAGCTCCGGCCGTATAATCCCCCTGATCGACGGTGAAAACGCGGAAAATGCCTTCTTCTTGACGGATCATCCTAGCGTCGGTTTGTTTCTGATCCAGCCGATGCTCCCTTACCTGGGCTTCAAACCGGTCCATCAATGCTTGCCCGTCGATTTCGGTGAAACCCATATAATTTTCAATATCGGTGGTCCAATTTGCTTGCCCGCCGAATTCTTTGCTAATAATCGCCGTTTTTAAACCTTTACGACTGGCGAAAACCCCGGCGGTCATTCCGGCCGGACCGCCACCGATAACTATTACGTCATACATTTAATTCATCCTGTTCTGTCAGCTACTTTTGCTGATTCGATGATGTCTCGTTCCATGATCTGCGTTCACAGTTCCTCATAAAAACCACCAAAGATAGCCTGAGAACAATAGCCTTTGAAACATAACCAGAATCCCAACCCTGAACTCGGAACTCGGAACAATAGACCCGGAACCTCACCCTAGAAGCTAAACAAGTAGCTTATCAATATTCTCAGGGCTATAGCCGACCACATAC
>JBLNDC010000019.1:0-5395 GCA_050261255.1 Bacteroidota bacterium | reverse complement strand
ATTGATCAGGGTAAATCATACGGAGAGCAAGGATAACTATCAAACCGTGGTCGCTCGGTCTGAAACTTGGGAAAAAATATTAAACTCCCGTGTTTATTGGGAAAAAATCAGCTCGAACCTTAAACGAGCAAGTGAAAAGCATTGGGGGATCGATTTCCGTAATGCTCCTTTGAAGACAGTTTTTCGTTGGAGAGATTTTTTACAATATATCTGTAAGGTAATTTCAAAAAAGCAAATTCCTTTGATACTCGTTCCAATGCTTGATGAGAAAAAGACCATAGAAAATCGGCTGTACTGGCTAAATCTGCCTCAGATTAGCGACTTTGCCGAGTTAATTTTCATAGAACCCTTAATTTGTCTGGATTCACCGCTATCGTTTTCTCAATCAAACCTAAATTTAAGTAAGAATCTTCAAAAGTTAGTTCGATTAAATTTAGGTTCAAAGGCTATATTGATGGGGCGCGTTGGGGGGTGGGACTGGAATCTTGATCAAGATTGCCAGTGCCGGCCGGTTTCATTTCGGGAAGGACGAATACTGGCAGCCATGAATCACCGCTCGGTGAAATATAACCGGGATACAACTGATACAGTAATTGAGTATATGAGGCGCCAAGAACGGCATTGCTTGATTTTCCGCGACCAACAAGGTTGGCAGGATTGGATTAAGATCGGTTTAAAGTCAAATCTGTTAGGTTTTGCGATTCATGATCCGAAAGACTTAGGTAAATTTGGGAGTGAATTAATCAGTGGCTCCTTTGGTGTACTTTCGGAGGAAAAATTGGTGAAATAGATTTAGAAGAAGGTTTACGAAAATCCCGGAAGGTACATCCTTTTAGAGTAAAAAAAGCGATGTACAAACCGGGATATTTTTTTGGCTTGGCTTGCATATATATTAATTGGATAGGGATGTCGCGTGCCGGGGAACCCCTTCCGCATGGAGGGCCGGGAGGTGAGAAGTTTGAGATTTCAAAAAAATTCGACATAGATGATAGAGTTTATCGATTAATTAATAAATGGAGGGATGAATATGAGTCTCAGTTGCCAATATGATACGATGAGATATCCGTTTTTTTTATCGGATCTTACCCGGTCTATTCCGGTAGAAGGGGAACTTAGATTAGCTGAGAATTTGCCGCCGCTTGCTAAAATTAATTGGGGGAGTTTCGAGGTCGAAGGCCCGGAGCTGGCAGTATACGACGACCTATTAGTAGTTTCAGGAAAGGTTTATCCGTACATAATCTACCTTACTAGTCCTAGTGTAAAACCAATCGACTCCGAAACCGATAGCGGGGGACTTCAGGAACAGGAATTCGAACGGTTAGAATGTGGAGCCCGCTGGACTAATGAAGCTGCAATCGGTTATGAGGAAAGAATCACCATTCCCGGACTGCGGCCCGGCATGGTGATTGATGTTGATTTATCACCTTCAAATGCTACCTTTGAACAGATTGGGACTGGTCAAATTCACTTCTTCGGTCAGCTCGAGGCGAGGGTGCATGCCCTTGACAATCAAGAGATTCAAGTTGTCAGTGAGGTTATTGCGCAACCCCCTTCTAAAGTCAATGTCACCAAAGAGCCGGTAAAAGTGGAAGAAGTATTGGATATAAGGAAAGAAACGATTCCGCTTCAGACCCCCTTGGTCCTTTCCAACCTCAAACCGGGTACAGCTCGGATCTTAACCTACCAGGCCAGGCCGGCCGGGGTTAATTATGAAGTTGGACGGAACAAGATTTTTATTAAGGGATTCCTGGATGTGGCCATGGTTTACGTCGGTTGTGACGATGACGGCAGGCCTACCGAGATCTTTGCCCATGAATGGAATCGGTCATCGGGAACAGCCGTTCCGTTTGAAACCGTCATTGCCGTTGATGCATCCGATACGGATCTTACGGTAATTCCCCGGATTACACTTCGCAATAGTAAACTGGAGCAGAAGACTCCCCGGGAAATGCGATACCGGGTGGATGTCGAATGTGAGGCGACAATCTCCAAGATCGTTCAAAAAGAAGTTGTAACCGACGCTGAGTCCGGCGGTGATCAAGTAGTTGATGTCTTGAAAAATCTGTTGAACTTTGAAGAAAACTTGGGTGAAAAGACCGGTGTGCTCACTTTAGAAACGACGATCGCCCTTCCCGGCGGCGAAAACCCGGAGCGGTTATTATTATGGGAAGCATCGCCCAAAGGTTTATCTTTGGAAGCGGCAGAGGATAAAGTATTAGTGGATGGTAGTATGGATCTTAGATTAATCTATGCCGCCGATGGCCCCGATGGTTCAAGAGTTCAAGTCGGATGTTGGGATCGGCCGAGCAATACTAGTATCCCATTGGCCGGAGTAATAGAATTTCCAGGTATTCATCCGGGAGCGTTGCTTCGTGCCCAAGCGCAGGTCGATTCGGTTAATCTCGAATTAACCGGTGATCGGACAGTCCAGGTAAACGCGACGGTCTTGTTAAGAGTAATGGCGAGAGCCCCAAGGGCAATGATGACCCTGAGAGATTGCGCTGCGGTGGAACCGGTTGATCTCTCAACCAGGCCTAGTATGATGTTTTATGTGATCCAGCCCGGGGACTCACTTTGGAAAATCGCCCGGCAATACCAGACCACTGTTGAAACACTAGTACAGGCCAATCAAATTGCCAATCCGGATCGGGTCTATATTGGTCAAAAATTGCTCATTCCCAAACAAGTGGTATAAATATAATCATTAGTTATCTCAATCATACCTGAGTTATCTCAATCATACCTGTGCGGCTAAATACTTAGTCGGCGCAGGTATTTTTTTTAGTATTTACCTTTTCTGACTTTCGCTTAGTAAAAAAGCCTCTAAATATGCTATCCGCCCGGTTTTCTTTTGGTCAATAGCCCATATGATATTATTAAAGGTGAGGAAAGGATAAAGCCTGGGTTGGCTATTAAAACCTAGTTGCCAATAGGCCAAATTCCATCTTGTAAATGAGGGAATTGCATAATTACCTTAATAATCCCTTTGATAATAATATTTAGTGACTAGACCAGATATTTATCAATATATTGTGGGCCAATGCTTAAATCAGGAATTGTGCAATTCCTAAAAAAAGTAATTAAAACATTAGTCGCATCAAGATAAATTGATGCTTTAAAATTGACCAAGGAAGAGGGTAACCAAATGGAAGTGATTGCGGAAACAACCGCTCAAGTTCTAGTTGATGATACCGTCACCCTCCCTCAGCCGGCTGAAAAAATCGACGAGATCGTGGCCAAAGTCCAAGACCTTAATTGTTTCGTCATTGAGAACAAGGTGATCTTCCAAGGAACTTTACACAAGCAAATCTTTTTTGTCGATACCAAAGGAATCGTGAGACATGTCGGAGTAGACATACCTTTTAGCGGTTTCGTCGATCTCCTCGGAGTTCAGGCCGGCGCTACTTGCCGGTTAACAGCGACGATCGAATTTATTAATTTCCAGTTGTTATCACCGACTCAACTCCGGGAGACCGTGGTCATCGTCGTCTCAGTGTCAGTCACGGACGAAGTCAACAATATGACCGTCTTTACCAATACTTTACCCCCGCAACCGTTACGGTTCGGAGAGCCGAATACTGTTAGATTTAAAGGGAACGGAGGAGGTATGGTACATCGCTAGACAGTCGTCCACGTCAATACCCTGTTGACCCAAGTTAATAATGAAAATAAGTTGACGGGGATCGACCAACAACGGGAGCATTATCCGAATTATTAAGAAATAAGGGCAATCGCGGGGATTGTCCTTATTTCTTGATAAGGATGAAGGGGTGCATCTACCAGGATTACCAGATATTTATGCAGCTAAAATGGGCATTTTGTACTCCGCGGTTACGTTTAATATGTTATAATCGGAGCTAATGTGATGGAGGAGTACTATGTTAACTACTTTTTTAAAAAAGGATACTTTTATCAAAGACATTCTGCTCCTGCTAGTGGTAAGTATTTTAGCTTCGGCTATTTTTGCTCGGGGTTTTGCTATGGCTACCGATAAGTATTTTGCCAAAGCGATCACCGGAGTAATGGGAGATATGGGTCAATATGATCTGCTCTTTCAAACCAAGGTAGAACTGAAAGGAGCATTGGTCCGTCAGGTCAAACAAGTAATTGGGGACCGGTTTCCCGGGGCCACATTCAAAGAGGGAATTAGTTTGGCCGGTAAGGCCAGTTATTTTTTGACGTTACCTGATCGTTATAAAACGAAAAGTATTTATAATAGTCTATCGCATTATTTTAGCAACCTTCCCGGCAACGGAGGTTTTTCAGTGATGACCGAGCCGAGGATTAACATTAGCAGTGTGCCTGCAGGGGCTTTTGAATTTTTATCTAAGCAAGTAGAGGGGCTACCGGAAGTCCGTTTTACCTATAAAGACGGGACCAGCATCGGTGTTATTTTAAAAAATACTCATGAGAGCGAATCAGTGCTTAATAAAATTAAGCAAATTTTAGCCAAATATCAAATTCTAGAGGTCAGGCTGGCTTCGGGCTATTCCCAAGAGGAGATCATGACTTTAGGGAAAAAAGTGGCTCAAAGTTTGACCGGACTTGAAGGCGCCGGTTATGTTCGTGACGTTACCATGGCGGGAAGTAGCGATGGATATGAATATTTAGCCAATACTTTGTTAGAGGTAAAGAAGTTTCTCCTGGCATATGCGGCGGAAGTGAAGATTCAACCGGAGCCTGGGGAATCACTGGAAGTCGGCGATTTATTGGTGCTTAATGGTGGGAATGAGAAGCCCATTAGACCAGGTGCGACTCTAGAACCACTTGAAGTTGTCGTTAAAATCACCGCTAAAGAAGGGGAAGCTTACCGGGGTCTGATTATCCAAGGCGACGCCGGATTTTTAAAGGGTAACCAAGCCTATCGTTTGCTCCCTGAAGACAAGATTGGCCCCTTGGTTGGCGCCGCCGAAGTTTCAAGCCGTAAAGCTCAGTTAGTGCAAGGTTTGGATCAGGGTGTCAAATTATTAAACCAAATTAATGGAGCAATTAACGATTTTAACGAGTCCACCGGAGGTGCGGGGTTGACCGTATCCGGAGTTGAAAAGGCATATCGGCGACTCTTTGAAGTTAAGGACGCCCTTGGCCAAATTGAAAACGGGATTAACGGATTGACCGGGAAAACCGATAGTAACGGGTTGGTTAAACTGGTTAATTTGGTTGAAGGCCTTGGAGATGATTTGGATTATATCTCACGGACTTTTGCCAGGGTCCAGGTGTTGGAGAACCGTTTTAGTAAAACTTTGGATGGCATCCAAAACGCCCAAATCTTATTGGGTAGTCCGTTATTGCAAAGCGCCGCCGGACAATCGGGCGGGATTGCCGATAAAATATCCCTACTCCATGAGCAGCTTGGAGTCGTTCATGATTCTTTATTGGGACGGATTCAAAGCTT
>JBLNDC010000018.1:0-4581 GCA_050261255.1 Bacteroidota bacterium | reverse complement strand
ACAGATTGATGGCGACAATGGCTGCGCACATGATTAAGGTGTAGATATAGTCCCGGGTAAGGAGAGGTTCGTTGAGGATCAACCGGGAGAGAAAGATCATAAAAACAATGTTCAAGCCGGATATGGCATTGACTACATAGGCGTTTAAGACTCCCAGAGACAAATAGTTCGGCAGCACCGCCAGATTGAGCAGGGCAAAACCTATGCTCCAAACCCAAAGATTCCGGTAATAATCAGGCCCTTTGCTGCCGGTATGACCCAACCAGCCGATTCCCTTCTTTTGTAACACAAATCCCAAAGAAGTACAAAAATAGCCCAAAACCGCTTCACCAAAAGCGATTACCGTCCGGAACATCCGATCACATCCGTGTAATAATGATTTGCGTTTTGAAATCAAACGATTGATATAAGTATACCATAATGGATGATTGGGTGGTGCCAATCTGCATCATTCATTTTCAATATAACCCGGGAGTAGCTCATACCGGTTTCGGTTTATCTGAGGATGGGGAAGCATGAGATGCAAGTTTAATAGAAGTAATGGTATAACGGTTCTCCGGGGATGCCTGCTCCGGTGTCTCCGTCACTGTGACTGTATCATTGACCTCCTTTAAGAGCAGAACCTTGCCGAGGGGCGACAGAAAGGATACATCGCCGGG
The DNA here is from genome assembly GCA_050261255.1 of Bacteroidota bacterium. Lineage (GTDB taxonomy): Bacteria > Bacillota > UBA4882 > UBA8346 > UBA8346 > JAAYHS01. The sequence continues at coordinate 3,922 of JBLNDC010000018.1, read as the reverse complement.
TAAGACCTCCGGAAACAGCGGCGATATGATCCGGCGGGTTTGGCAGGTTCCGTCGGGGGCTTGAAGTGTAACTTCGCTGCCGATCACCACGTACGGAAAGAGATCATCGGATGTTTCCTCCATTGTGATCTGTTCCAGGGTGCGGTTGAGAGTCATGATGTAGTCTTCCAACATTTTTTTTACATTGTTCGCCTCATTGGCAGTAAGGGAGAATTCGGAGAACTGTTTCAGATTTTCTTCGATATGGATCAGGTTCTCCAGTAATGACAGAAAACCGTTTGGGGATATACTCAAAGTTTGACTCATTACCTCTCCCTCCTTCAACCCGAATCATGCAAAGTGACTTTTTTTAAGCGACACCTCATCCTAAGGTGGTACAGAAAGACCAAGAATTATATCAGATAAGGCATAAAAAGGCATATAATATGTAACGCTTATTCATAGCGGGGGTTCCCGATAATGATATTTCATGGTGATATCGGAAACATGTATACAATATTCATGAGCGATTTCCTTGACACGCCCGCTTCTAAAATGCTATTTTAAATGAGATATAAAGTAATTTAAGTATTTTTTCTTAATTAAATTCACTATTTATCCATAATCAACTATGATTACGCCCGCTAAAAAAGTTGATGAACCGTGCGCCCTTTTCGTGATTTTGTGAATTGTCGAGCGAACGGTTTTATTCATAATATATCCAAGCGGTTTCATATTAAACTGGAACCGTTAAATAAAAGAGGAGGTTGTATGATGCGCAAGTTTGTAGTGGTTTGTTTGATTCTGTTTACCGTTTTTGCGTTGGTCGGAGTGAACTTTGCTGCGGCACCCAAGATCTTGATTTACGCTAAAGGCTCCGATCCCCGGGGCTTAGACCCGGCGTATGTTGACGACGGCGAATCTGCCAAAATCATCGTCAATATCTATGACAATCTGGTCAAATATAAAGAGGGAAGTACCGCAATCGAGTCGGCTTTGGCCACATCCTGGAAACAAAGCGCCGACGGTTTGACCTGGACCTTTAATCTGCGCAAAGGGGTCAAGTTCCATGACGGTACCCCGTTCAATGCCGAAGCGGTCAAGTTCAGCGTTGACCGGCAGTTGCCGCCGCTGGCCACCGATGATATGCCTTATGCTTCCTTTACCTTTGACCCTGGTGTAATCAAAGAAGTCAAAGTGGTGGACGATTATACCGTACAGTTCCAGTTAAAGAAGCCGTATGCTCCGTTCCTGGCGAACCTGGCAATGTCCCTTGCCGCCCCGATCGTCAGCCCGACGGCCGTAAAGAAATACGGCAAAGATTTTACCCAACATCCGGTAGGTACCGGCCCATTCATCTTCGAGAAATGGGAGAAAGACCAGCAGATCGTTTTAAGGAAAAACCCCGATTATTGGGGGGTTAAAGCCAAGGTCGACAAGGTGGTCTTCAAGGTCACCAAGGAGAACTCGGTTCGTGCCAGTGAGTTGATGACCGGCGCGATCGATATCATGGACGGGGTGGATACCAACGACGTTAAGACGCTGGAAGCCCGGAAGATGAAAGTAATCAAAAATCCCGGCATGAACATTAACTATATGTCCTTCTTCTGCAACAAGAAACCGTTTAATGATCCGCGGGTCCGGCGCGCTGTCGCAATGGCGATTAACCGGCCTCAGCTAGTGAAGTACTTATATCAAGGTTACGCCAAACTGGCGAATGGTCCGTTGCCGAGTTTTATTCCCGGTTACGACCCCAATCTCAAATTCGTGGATTACAACCCCGCCGAAGCCAAGAAATTACTGGCAGAAGCCGGTTATCCTAATTTGGAATTCACCATGTTGACCTATAGCAATCCACGGCCTTACAATCCGGCCACCGGCGTGAAGTTGGCCGAGGCTATCCAGGCCGATTTATTGAAGATTGGTGTAAAAACCAATATCAAGGTTTATCCCTGGACCGAGTATAAACAGGTGGTCTTCAAAGCCGAAGAGGGCGATGCCTGCTTCTATGGTTGGATCGGGGACAACGGCGATGCCGATAACTTCTTGTCATTGCTCGATGGTAGACAGATCGATTCCAGCTTGAATAATGCCAAATATAACAACCCTGAAGTGAACGACTTGCTGGACAAGGGCGCCAGAACTCTCGATCCCAAAGCAAGAGTCCAGATCTATCAACAACTTCAAAAGGTTTTGGCACAGGATGTACCCTGGGTGTATATTAGCCATGCAGTGGATATGGCTGCCACCCGTCCGAATGTTAAAGGGTTCAGCCTGCATCCAACCGGTGTAGCCTGGTTGAATACGGTAACGAAGTAAATCAAGAGTACTATGTTTATCAGGGATGCGTTAGCGTCAAAGATGCGTAACGCGTCAAAGATGCGTTACGCATTTTGAAGCGTAACGCATCCCCTTCCATCGATTTGCCAGATATACAAGGATTTACTTCTTTGATACAAGGCGGGAAAAACGATGTTGAAATACATTATAAAGCGTCTTTTATTGCTGATACCGGTCTTGTTCGGTATCAGCCTGGTTGTCTTCATCGTCATGCATCTGTTCACCGCGGATCCGGCTGCCCTCATCCTGGGCCAGCATGCAACCCAGGCTCAGATACAAGCGCTCCGGGAGGATATGGGTTTAAACGATCCAATTTACGTACAGTTCGGCCGGTTCCTCTGGAATCTGCTCCATGGCGACCTAGGCCGATCTTTAATGACCCGCCGCCCGGTAGTACAGGAGTTTGTCGCCCGATTTCCTGCCACTATTGAATTAGCGTTGTTTAGCCTGCTCTTGGCTACGGTCGTCGGTATCCTGGCAGGGATCATCTCCGCGGTGAAACGGTACTCATTTTGGGATTACGCCAGCATGTTCGGCGCACTATTGGGTGTTTCCATGCCCATCTTTTGGCTTGGCTTGATACTCATTATCGTCTTTGGAGTCAACTTACAATGGCTGCCGGTGGCGGGACGAATTGATATCGGCTTTGAACCGGCAACTCTAACCCATTTTTATCTATTGGATAGTTTACTGACGGGTAATTGGACGGCTTTTTGGAGCACTATCCGGCATATGATTCTCCCGGGAATTGCTTTGGCGGCTTATTCGATGGCAATTATCGCCCGGATGACTCGTTCCACAATGCTGGAAGTTATCAAACAAGATTATATTCGCACCGCTCATGCCAAGGGTTTGAGCGAATCGCGTGTCATAAAGCATCATGCATTAAAGAACGCATTGATTCCTGTGGTTACGGTGATCGGTTTGCAACTGGGCTTTTTGCTCGGTGGCGCCATGCTGACCGAGACGGTATTTTCCTGGCCGGGGATCGGCAGTCTGACGATAAACGCCATTTTAGCCTCGGATTACCCAATGGTTCAAGGCAGCGTACTTTTGGTAGCCACGGTATTTGTTTTGGTCAATCTGATGGTGGACTTGTTATACGCTTATCTTGATCCCCGGATCCGGTATTCGTGATTTTAGGAAAAACTTTACTGCAAAAGGGCCTTCAATGAGATCAGCGGTTTTTACCGGCGTAACAAACGATGATCGTTCGCTTGGCAGGCTTCGTTTATATGCGCGTTTATAAAGGAGAGTAGTCATGGCGGTAGAACTGGATGTACAGACAAACATAGAAAAACGGGAAGGGGAGAAACCCTGGCGCGATTTTTGGCGCCGTTTCCGGCGCAACCGTACGGCGATGGTGGGACTGATCATCTTATCCGTTATTCTGGTTGTAGCCCTCTTTCCCAACTGGTTTGCTCCTTTTGATTACAAGACCAATAATATGATGGAGAGTTTACAACCGCCTAGCGCCAAGCATTTATTGGGTACCGATGAGATCGGCCGTGATATTCTCAGCCGGATCATTTATGGAGCCAGGCTCTCGCTGCGGGTCGGAGTGGAGTCGGTTTTCCTCTCACTCTTGATCGGCATTATTCTG
>JBLNDC010000017.1:0-4573 GCA_050261255.1 Bacteroidota bacterium | reverse complement strand
CCGGGATCCTGTTCCAAGGCGGCGCTGAAAAAGGTCTCACCCGGTAAAAAAAGCACGGCAAATTCCGGAGTGGGCTGGAACTGGTCCCAATATGATTTACTGGCCAATTGGGAAAGATGGGTCCTAATCTGGCGGGCATGGTCCCTCAATTTCATTTGTTTGACCGCTTCGTCCTGGGTTTCCAAAGCTTCCAGATAGGCCTGAAGGGGCGCTTTGGAATCAACGATAATATTCTTATTATTCGGCAGTTTGACTACCATATCCGGACGCAATCGTCCCATTTCGGTAGAGACCGACTCTTGCTGTACAAAGTCGCAGTATTCAATCATTCCTGCCATTTCGACGACCCTTTTTAGCTGGATCTCGCCCCACCGGCCCCGGACCGCCGGAGCCCGTAAAGCTTTGACCAAATTGGCGGTTTCCGATTGGAGTTGAACTTGAGTGGCAGCCAGCGTTTTCACCTGTTCAGTCAGACTGGTATAAGCGATATCGCGGTTCTTCTCAATCTCTTGCATTTTGAGATCGACTTTTTCCAATGATTCTTTTAAAGGCTTGACCAGTTCATTAATGGCCAGGTGTCTCTGTTCCAGATCGCTCTTAGCGCCTTCCTGATATTTTTCCAGGGAGGTTTTGGCCAACTCCAAAAAAGCCTGGTTGTTGCTTTTCAGGGCGTCATCCGATAAGGCTTTAAAAGCGTCGGTTAATTTCTTTTGAGCTTCATCCAATAAGGCCATTTTTTCCGCAGCCATTTTGCGTTCCGCTTCCAAGTTGGCCTCTAATTTAGCACCTGCGGCGCGAAGCATAACCGTCTCCGACTGGGCTTTATCAAAGGCTGCCTGTAACTCGGCTAGCTTCTGTTCGCGGTTTTGGAGCCTTTCCTTTAAGATGGCCAACTCCGCCTCATACCCCGACCTGGCTTGGGTATAGCTGGTTTTAATCTTACCCCACATTGCCAAAAAGACGATTGACCCACCGGCTATCAACCCGACAATCAACATCTGTAATGAGCTGATTCTTTCCAATAAAGCCACCGCCTTTTTATTGCAAAATTTTACGGATTGCACTGACCCCGTCGATTGTAAGCCGCGTCTACTACCCGACCTTTTCAAAGCGTTTATCGGTAGTATTAAAAAGCATTCACCTAATCATTTCAATATTCAACTAGATATTCCTTCCATCGGCGACCCATTGTTTTAGTGAACCCTTGCATTTCAAGCCATGCCCGCGGGGTTGGCTTTAGCGCCCAAATATAAAAGCCGCTCCGAAGAGCGGCTTTCCCTTGATAAGGAGAACGTCAAGTTTCCCGAAGACAAACTACAATTTCAACCAAGTTCCAAATTCCTTTCAATTACCAAAGCAACTTACTTAAAAGACTTACTAGACTACTTACTTGCCGATTCAGTTTTGGTTTTAGGTTTTAGGGTAAAACCGACGAACTAAGAACTAAGATAAGGTCAATGGAAAGACAATTCACTAGGATATACAACCATACATACGACTTGATACAAAAACAGGAAACCAACCAAGATACTTACCAGTTAAACGACTAGTGATCCGAAAAACCACAAGCTCTTGACGTTCCCCTTGCTTATATTATAACCCCTGTTAGATTAATTGTAAAGTAATTTTTTATTATAACCACAAATTGGGACAAATGTCAATGGGCTTTTAGGTGGGTAAATCGAAAAGACGCCGAGCAAAGAATACGGTTAAAAAACGGATTTTTACAGTTACGCTAAACGCTTTAAGGAATGTACAATGCCCAAGCGCCTAGCGTAACTTCCCCACCTAACTATGAAATGGATTCTTCGGTTTACAGATAAACTGATAATGAATGCCGTCATCAAAATATCTGGACTTAACCGGTTCTTTCTTTTCTACCGGATATTCGCAAACCGGAATCGTACAACTACTAATAATATGCGTTGTTCCAGCCGGCCCTGTAGCGCCCATTGGCCCTTCGGGCCCCGGAGGTCCCTCTGGCCCCATCGGGCCTGTCGCTCCCGTGGCCCCAATTCCTCCTGCCACTCCATCCTTCCCTGCCGGGCCGGTGGCTCCGATCGCTCCCTTAGGTCCCGGTTTCCCTTCCGGTCCCATCGGGCCTGTCGCTCCCGTGGCCCCAATTCCTCCTACCGCTCCATCCTTCCCTACCGGGCCGGTGGCTCCGGTCGCTCCCTTCGGCCCCGGTTTCCCTTCCGGTCCCATCGGACCTGACGCTCCCGTGGCCCCGGTTGGACCGACAATGACGACCGGACATTTAATAAGAACTTGCAGTAAACGATGGATACAAATTAAAAACTGCTCAATAGCGGTACTAGGGCAATGACCGGCGAGGATATGAGAATGGACTTTGCCGACGATGACTAACAAACAGTTTATAACACCCAGTACATTTCGCTCTTTTAAATGAGTTTTAGCCAAATCCAGATCTTCGTGGATTATTTTTTTAAAATCATTTTTTAAATCTAAATCCGTTAGTTGGGTATCAATCTCCTGTAATTGAGCTTCAATCTTAGCAAAGGTCTCGGCTTTCAATCAACTCACCTCCCGCATAGATGCTTTTATTCATTATACGGGCAGATCAGTCAATTAGCGCTAAAGGCTAAAAGCATTTTATATAACCAAATACCAGGCCGGACGATGATCGGTTGCTGCCAATCCATCTTCTAAATATTTAAAAACGAAACCGTGCGGTTTGAGAAGTGTAATGATTGAGGCCAAGTCCTGCCCGCCTACAATCCAGATTGTACCGCCCTCGGAACGGAGATCGATGATCTCCAGTCCATGCTCGCTTAAAAAATTAATCAGGTCGAATCTGGTTTACTGTAAGCTTTCATCCGAATTCGGCCTTAGAGAATCATATTTTAAATCGGAAAATTGACCGGGCCGGCTTTCTTCACTCGGAGATTGATCATCCCGAATCTCTTCAATAATGTTTTCGGTCTCCAATCTTTCAAAGATCCGGTCCAAAACTTCTTTATTAGATTCGGAATAATCTACACCACTCGTTTCCGGTTCACTCTCTCCCCGGATGGAGGGATTATCCTGCGATATTAAGATTGATTCGGATTGACTCATCGGGACCGATCTCAATCTGGATGGTTTATTGGCGCACGTTTTTTCCGGTTGAAGCTCATTCTTGGTAAAAAAATTGATAACATTATCATATTTAACCGGTTTTAAAACTTCCGTCCCAGTACCGGCTTTCATCTCGATAATTTCAGGCTTAACGCTTGATATTCGATTCGCGTTCTCTAACCGGTTCCGGATGAGGGACCCTTGAAAAATAATCCGCTCGATTAACTCGGAGTCCTGCTCGCAAATTACCTCTATGGGATTCTCCTGTTCCGGATAGATCCCAAGCTCGGTGAGTCTTTCCAAGATGGGCTGAACGGCCCGGTCCGGAGCACGCAAGAATTGACTGGCCCGGACCCGGACAAAGGTCCATCCGAGACGTTCGAGCAGCGCTTGACGGGTCATATCTTCCGCCATTTTTTCCAACGGTTGGTTCCTATCTCCATCACATTCTACGGCCAACCGCTTACCATTACCCTCTACTACTAAATCAAGGGTATAGTAACCGACTTTCCATTGAGGAATGACCCGATATCCGGCTCCCTGGAGCCGTTTCAACACTTCTTGCTCAAAGACTGATTGAGTGCGTGCCTCAGTTTGATTGGCCTGGTTAACTGATCCTTTGGGGGATTCAGCGTGTTCAATTAAACGTCTCCTTAAATCCCCCGGTTTCAAATCCACCTTGGGGTCTAATGAATAAACCACCCACATCTGGTCTTTAGCGCGACTAGCGGCTACATTAAACCGTTTTTGATACATCCCTTGATACCCGGAGTCCAGCATTTTTAGGGGTGGATTTGCGCTCGGCCCGTAGACCATCGATAAAAACATGATATCCCGTTCATCCCCTTGAAAATGGGAGGCATTGCCACAGACGATCTGCCGTTTGGCGTATTCCGCCTCGCTTAAATGGTTGCGCAGAATTTTATCGATTTCAAACGCCTGTTCATCGCCTAATAAAGAGACTACCCCGATAGTTTTATCACGATACTCCGGTGTTTCCACTATAGCCAAGATTAAAGAGGCGATTGTCTTAGCTTCTTCACGGTTGATTTTATCATCGGAATACCCATTGGGGACATGATAAGGGATGACCGCCGGTTTGATATGAACCCGACTGGTATCCCTCAAGGGCTTAATCCGCCCCCTGTAGGAGAGCTGGTTGCTGAATTCGATAATCTCCGGAGCGCACCGGAAATGTTCCAACAAGCAAATGGTCCCGCCAAAGGAAGTCCGGGCCAGATCATAAACGGACATCTGCCCGTCATAGAGGAGGTTATTGGGAATCCCACGGAGATGTTCGGCGATCATATGTTCAACAACGTCCAATTTCTGACCGATGGCCAACGGACTGACCTGTTCGTGATCGCCGACGATTACTACCTTTTCAGCGAGGTAGAAGGCGATTAACCCCATTACATCGGATTGACTGGCTTCATCGACAATCACCACATCAAACCGGGTTTCTTTAGGGTTAAAATTTTCAACGACTCGCGAG
>JBLNDC010000016.1:0-3122 GCA_050261255.1 Bacteroidota bacterium | reverse complement strand
ATTTTGTTAGTGGAGGAGGCTCTGGATCCACCAGAGTTGCAATGGCCTTAGCATTTGGTCACCAAAAAAGGAAATCCTTTGAACCTTTCGTAATTTTCCGACGTAAAAAGAGCCGGGATTTAACACTAATTTCCGCCCTAAAAAATAATGGGGTAAAGTTTGCCGAGGTGGCTGAAAAGCCTAAAGTCGTCACTGTTGTACAATTAACTAAACTAATAAAAGAGTTCCAGCCCAATGCTGTGGTTTCTCATGGTTATAGTGAGCATATTTGGGGCAGAATTGCTTCCTTAATAGCCAAAGTCCCGGTTATTATTCAAGTCGAACATAATAACGAAAAATACCAGCCTCAGCAGTACCTAGAATCCCGTATTCTTTCACATTATACGGCTAAAATAATCTGTGTCTCACATGGAGTTAAGAACTATCTTATAAAAAAAGGTTTTAGCCCTCATAAAATGCAGGTTATCTATAATGGTATTGAATTAGACCATTATTCAACTCCGGTAAAAGAAACCTTTGCTCAACGCCAGCCAAATGTTATTATGGTAGCCCGTTTTGCCAGACAAAAGGATCATGCAACCCTAATAAAAGCTGCTGGTTTATTACGGGAATTACCGTTTGAGGTTATTATAGTTGGAGCGGGTAAAAAAACCTATCGTCAAAAAAATGAAGGGTTAGTACGAAATTTAGGGTTAGAAACAAAAGTTCATTTCCTCGGCGCCAGAAATGATATTCCAAGTCTTCTCTCTCAAAACCAAATCTTTGTTTTGGCAACCCATTATGAAGGATTACCCTTGGTAGTTGTTGAAGCAATGGCTGCAGGTTGTGTGGTAATAGGTAGCGATGTCACCGGGGTTTCTGAATTGATCCAGGATGGCAAAACCGGCTTTCTGGTTCCGCCGGAGAATCCCGAGGCTTTAGCAGAGAAAATTAAGTTTATCTTCGAAAATCAAACGCTCGCCAGCGCAATTGCCGAAGCGGGAAGAGAATTTGCTTATAAAAATTTTGCTTTGGAAAGAATGGTTTCGGAATATGAGAATTTACTCTTAGCTGAAATTAATGATCGAAGCCAAGAAAAAGTAAAGGGTGATAATTAATGCCGGCATTAAGCGCGTGCGTAATTACTTATAATGAGGAACGTAATATAGCCAGATGTTTAAAATCGCTCATGTTTGCTGATGAGATAATTGTAGTCGACAGTTTTAGTACAGATAATACTGTGGCAATCGCCAAAAGCTTTACTCCAAATGTTATCCAGCATGAATGGATGGGATTTGGGCCCCAAAAAAATTTTGCTTTTTCAATAGCAAAGGGTGATTGGATTTTAACGATTGATGCCGATGAAGAGGTTTCGCCGGACTTACAGAAAGAAATTTTAGCGGCAGTCAAAAACCCGGAAGATTACTTGGTTTTTCGTACTCCCCGCAAAAACTTCATTGGTGATTTCTGGGTTAAATATGGTTCTTGCTTCCCCAACTATCCCGATGCCGAACCCAGATTATTTAAAAAAGGCGTGGCTCAATGCCACGATAATTTAGTTCATGAAGGCTTGGTAGTAAAAGTAAAAGATAAAACCTTTAAGAACCATTTATTGCATTATAGTTATCAAAATTTAAAAGAATACCGAAATTCAATGAATTATTTTAGTAAACTTAGGGGACTAGAATTGTTCGCTGAAAAAAAGCCCCAATTAATCTTCAGAATAATTTTTTATCTCCCGCATGTTGTCCTTACTTTCCCGAGTTACTACTTATGGAAAAAAGGATTCCTAATGGGCTGGATGGGTGTGCGTTTGGCTTATGAACAAACCAGATATGTGGCAATCAAACATGGCCTAGCTTTGATTTGGCAAATTACCGGAAAAACAATGGATGAATTGAAACCGGTAATACTTGCCAAAGGTCGTTGTTAGTATGAGTAAATTTGTTGGATTAAGCAATAAAAACCTCAAAATGAGCGCCTAAACCCAAGTTTATAACTCTATATCGGTAGACCATAGGGAATGCATCCATAACCACTGAGCCGGGTACTCCCTAACCACTTCTTGGATTAAGTTCATGAATAAAGAAGTATTTTCAACCAAATCCCTCTTGTAATCTTTTGAATTACATAATGAGACTTCTTCAGATATGACCAAAAGATGATGATTAAAAGATTTCCTAACTATATAGGCAAATACAACCGGTGTACCGGTTCTTAATGAAAATTCTGCTGCCCCAGCTGGAATAGAAGCCTCTCTCCCAAAATATCTAACTCTAACTCCATCACCTTTGGCATCTTGATCAATTAGAAAGGGTACTATCTCATTTCTCTTTAAAGCAGCCACCACCGGTCTTAGAAATCCTTGGCTGGATATGGTTTTCATTCCTATTGAATGGCGCTTCTCTTGAATTACTTTATCAAAAAATAAGTTGGACTGAGGTTTAACAATCGGACTTAATTTATATCCGGCAACGGATAGAGCCATCCCCAGGAGTTCCCAATTACCGATATGCCCCATCACCATTACCACGCCTTTCTTCTTAGCCAGTACTTTCCGTAAGTTGTCTTCTCCTTCGATGGTAACGTATTTCTTTAATTGTTCAGGCGTCCGGGTATAATAATATAAAAACTCACTGCCAATAATCCCGAGATGTTCCCAAGCTTCCCTGGCCAACTTGTAATCATCGATATCCTTATCCAAAAATCCTCTTTCCCTGGCATTACGGATGTTTTCGATAGTTAGCAAGCGCCGGGGCTTTAAAAGGTGAAAAGCCAATAAACAGATTTCCTTCAAAACCCATCTGCTCCAGGAAAAAGGGATGATTTTAACCAAAAAGAACAGGCTCCTAACTAAACTATATTGTAGCCAAGCACTAATCTTAAATTTGGCTGTAGACAAAATAATCCTTCCCTTTAAAATTTTAATCCGACAACGGAAATCCAAAACATTTATTTGGAAAGCAGCGCTACCGCCATAGCCCCTATCCCCTCGCCCCGGCCGGTAAAACCTAAACCTTCGGTAGTGGTAGCCTTAATATTTATTTGAACCGGTTCGACCCCAATCACCAGCCCGAGATTCGCCCGGATCAAAGGAATATAGCCAGCCAATTTTGGTTTTTCAGCGATAATAGTAGCATCGA
>JBLNDC010000015.1:0-3154 GCA_050261255.1 Bacteroidota bacterium | reverse complement strand
ATTTGGAATTTGACAGTAGGGGGAATCATTTATTCGAAAACCTTAAGGCTTTGATTTTGGGCGGAATCTTTTTTGGAACGGGAAATAAGGGCGCGGTCTTTTTTCGAGTAGGAGAAAAATTCTTGCCGGAACAGCTTTCGGAACAGATCCTATCCGATGGGGGCCATTTTGAACGCAGTCCCATGTATCATTGTATAGTATTAGAGGGATTGTTAACCCTTCTGGTCGGATATCGCAGCCAGGGACTTCAACCGCCGCCGGATTTTGAATCAATAATTAAAAGAATGCTCGAATTTCTACAGGCCATGTTGCTACCTGACGGAGAATACCCTCTATTTAATGATTCCGCCAATGAAATCGCTTTGCCGCCGCAAGTTTTAATTGACTGGGGGAAAACGGTTTTAGGTTGGGAATTTAAAACGCCGGTTAAAACTGAACAATTTGTAGCAAGCGGTTATGCCAGATTGGAGAGTGGCGCGGGGGATGTGTTGATTATGGATTATGGAGAGCCCTGCCCTCCATTTCTTCCAGCCCACTCCCATGCCGATTCGCTTAGTTTTGAATGGTGTTTGGCCGATGGAAACCGGGTTTTCACGGACCCGGGAATTTTTGAATATACAGCCGGTTCTTGGCGGGATTATTTTCGAAGTACCAAAGCGCATAACACTTTATGCCTTGATAATCAAAACTCCACCGAAGTGTGGTCGAGTTTTCGGGCCTCCCGAAAAGCTAAAATTATGGCTGCCGGTCTTCAGAAGACGGAGAATTGGACACATGTCTTTGCCCAACATAACGGGTACTCTTTTTTGCCTGGCAAACCAGTTCATCGCCGGGATTTATATCTTTTAAAAGAAGGTATTTTACTGGTTATTGATACAGTCACCGGCAGCGGTAAACATTTCATTGAGACTAATCTTAATCTGCATCCAAGTTGGGAGTTAACAAAAAACACAGGTCAATCCGTCAGTCTTCACAACAATAACCATCAATTACAATTAGATTTTCTCAATCCCGGCGAGCTAATAATCGCTAAAGGAGAATTAGAACCGAAATCCGGTTGGTATTCTCCCCAATTTAACTTAAAGGTTCCCTCGTTACAAATTACTTGGCGAATTGAAACTAAAATCCCGTACTTAAACGGTTTTATTTGTTATCCGTCAAACTCGGGATTGAGTTATTACCATAAAGACGACCGGATCTATCTTAATTCCGGTACCGGTAACTATATTTTTGATTTAATTTATTAGGAGTTCCAATGAAGATAGTATACTTATGCCACAGCTTTTATCCTGAAATCAGCGCTCCGGCAAGCCGGGTTTTGGAAATGTCGACCGAATGGGTAAAGTCCGGAAATGAGGTGACTGTGGTAACATGTTTTCCGAACCATCCAACCGGTATTATTCCTGAAAAGTACCGGGGCCGTTTTTTTATGAAAGAAATGCACCAGGGAATCAGGGTATTCCGTAATTACGTCTACGCGGTTCCCAATAGAGGCGTATTTAAAAGAATTCTGAGTCATTTATCCTTTACATTCTCGGCTGTCGTTTTCAGTTTGCCGCGCCTTGGAAAAGCAGATGTTATTATTGCAAGCTCACCAACTTTTTTTCCGGTCTTTGCAGCGTTAGTCATCAGCCGGGTAAAAAGGATTCCCTTTGTTTTTGAAGTCCGGGATCTTTGGCCGGCTGCGATTGTTGAATTAAAAGCAATTAAATCTCAGTTCATAATAAAAATGCTGGAATCATTGGAGCTTTTTCTTTACCGCCGGGCTCAAACAATAATCGTCGTAACCCGGTCTTTTAAGGAAAACCTGATTGAACGGGGGATTCCGGAATCAAAAATCGAAATTGTCTATAACGGAGTTATACCCGAAAGGTTTGGGCTGATCCAGCAGGAAATTGCCAAGTGTAAATATTCTTTGGAAGGGTGTTTTATCGTATTATATGCCGGAACAATGGGGCTATCCCATGCTTTAAAGGACCTTCTTTTGGTTGCCGAGAGATTGCAAAGTTTTTCTGAGATACGGTTTCTTTTGGTCGGCGAGGGTGCGATGAAAGAGCGGTTACAAGAGTTGGCGAACAATAAAAACTTGGAAAACGTTATCTTTTGGCAGGGCCAACCCAGGGAACAAATGCCGGAAATATATGCCTTGGCTGATATTTGTATTATTTCTATGAAAAAGCTAGAGATATTTACCAAGTCTATTCCATCTAAAATTTTCGAAATCATGGCCAGTAAACGGCCGATAATCGCTGCTTTAGAAGGAGAGGCTGCTCAAATTCTTGGGAAATCGGGAAATGCAATGATAATACCTCCTGAGAACCCGGATTCGCTTGAAAAAGCAATTTTGACGTTAAAAAACGACCCGGCTTTACGGTGTCAAATGGGGGAAAATGGCCGCAAGCATGTGGAGAAGCATTTTAACCGTTCCGTTCTTGCTAAAGAGTATGAATTGATATTGAAGTCGATAGTAAATGTCAAAACTGCTCCAGACCAATATCAACAAAGAATCGATCCCAGCATACAACTTAGAAAATAAAACATCTATTTTTTAGCGCCGATAACCAGGTTTATGACCAGGAAACGTTTTAAATGATATATATTTAAAGGAGCCGGTTCGATAGTGGTAAAGAAAATCAGTTTTGTCTGTTTGCTTTTAATGGCAATTTCCGCATTAGTCTATTTCGGTTTTGGAAAGATCAACTTCCACCCAACCAAATTAATGCCGGAAAAAGATAAAAGAACGGCAGACGGTTCAAAAAAGATAATGTCGGGCAACATCACACCTCCCAGGGTTCCCACTGAACCTCCCGGAGCAGACCATGTGCCGGTTCCGGCTCCGGTTCCCGGACCCAAAATCATTCCGGCTATCCCGCCGAAAGGTATTTCCAAACCGTCGCCGATTATTTTTGATTGGCCAAAGTATCGTTATGATAAAGAGATGGTCGGACGTAGCCCGGGTACCGCCTTCATGCCTACTGCTCCACGTTTAGCTTGGGAGTACGATATATCCGGCTGGATTGAATACGGCACGGTTTCGTATTCACCGGGAAAAAAGGAACAAATAACCTTTAGTGGTCATCAAATCCAAGATACCGATTATTTCGTGAACAATAAACATCTTTGGGGTATTGGCCCGCCTTTATATGATTTGTAT
>JBLNDC010000014.1:0-4016 GCA_050261255.1 Bacteroidota bacterium | reverse complement strand
TCGCTTTGTAGGCGTCATTATATTTATCAGGTAAAATGTAAGACTCGGGAGCGCCCATAAGTCTTGCGACTTCACGGGTTGAAAGCAGGCGGCTCGAATATTGATCGTCATTTTTAAAAATGACGTATTGTCGGCTACTGCCGCCCTGAGGCGTTCGCAAACAACCGGCGATTCCATCAAAACGCAACTCGAGTGTTTGTTTGCCGTTTCTTGTCCTTTTATAACCCGTTACGACCACTTCGTCATATTCGTTAAGTTTGTTTAAATGTCGCGGTGAAAGTAGCCCCAATAATTTCCGGGTCTTTTCCTGATCATCACGCTGCGCGTTCCATTCGATTATATCTATCAATTTTTTTTGTCGCGGCATTGGCTCGGGAAGGTTCCACCATATCCAATGATTTAATTCGTTCTGGAGTCGAATCATAGCCTTGCTATGTAACCAATTTGGATTTTTGCTTTTTAACTCTTGGGGTATTTCAAGATCGTTTTTGACCGCAATAGCGAATACTCTAGGTCTGGATTGTGGGATCCATCGCGCCGCGTCTAATAAGACTGGCCCAACATTATAACCTCTTTTAGTAAGTTCCTGATGAAAAATTTTATAATGTTCGCCTTTCGCTCCGGAAATAAAACCAACGACATTCTCCGCCACCAGTAGTTCTGGCCATTGCTCCATCTCATCCATTACCCGAAGCCACTCCCAAACCAAACCGCTCCGTTTAGCGTTAATGCCTTCCGTTTTACCCGCGAGAGAAAGGTCCTGACAAGGAAAGCTCGCCCAAGATAAATCCGTACACGGTAAATCTTTACCTTTGATATTTTCGATTGAATCTAAGTAAAAATGGTCACCACCGTGATTATTTATATAAACATCGGCTTTTTTCGGACAAATATCATTTGCCCAGATAACTTTAAAATAAGGACGCAAAGAGTAGGTAACAAGCCCGCTTCCCGCGAAAAAATCCAAAGCGGTATAATCTAAAAATGTCTTTTTTCCGCCGCGAACTCTCATCGAATGGCCTTCTCTCTAAGTTAACAGTTTTTAATGATTTCCGCTATTTTAGTTATGGTTAAATCAAAGTTGTCGTGTAATTCGTGTTCCCAGACTCTAACGCAAGTCCAACCTTTATCAGCGTAGTATTTGTTTACGTTTTGATCTCTAGTTTTATTAGTTCCGATTTTTTGATTCCAATAGCTTTCATTAGAGTGAGGCATCCGGCAGTGTTCCGGGCAGCCGTGCCAAAAACAGGAGTCGATAAAGACAACTAATTTCTTATTCTTAATTGATATATCGGGATGGCCGACTAGGTCTTTAACATTCTTGCGATACCGTATATTCTTATTCCATAAAGCCTTCATAACTAGACTTTCTAGTTTCGTGTTATTTGATTTTACTGATTGCATTGTTCTTTTCCGAATGTCCAAAGTTACATTATCCATACTAAAACCCTATTCGTATTAGTTTTTAATTAAGATTCTACATCCGAATATTTGATCCTTTTTATTACAGTAGAATTAAATTCTCGTTTAAATATACCATATAACACGAACATATGTTTGTCAATGTTTAATCATTACTTTATCAAATTAGCATCATTAATTTGCTAAAATATGGCTAGTAACATATGATTTAACTGCTCAATTATTAATTTCAAAACCAAGGCAAGAGATCCACCTTTGACCCCCTTTCACCTAAATAAATTATAAAAACAAACCTTCCAATTCCGCTCTCTTCTAAAAAATTTCTCTATTCAACCTCCCCTTTTTCCAATTAATTTACAATTATTTTAACCAACAGGAGGATTTTGGAAATTATTTATCGAATATACAAATACTCTCAAAATTGTAAAAAGAAAAGGAAAATAACCATGAGTCAAAAAAATCTGATTTCTTTCAATATCCCCGAAGCCGACCTGGCAGAAATCAAGTCTTGCATCGCCACCCTCCAAACCAAACTCATGCCGCACCTGATCAAGCTCTCCCCGGATGAACGGCAGGAACTGCTGAAAATGGGCGACAAGACCGTCAGCTTCGTCCAAAAAACCCTGGAATACTGCAAAAACAACCCCGACCTGGTCCCGCCCTTCATCAACGTCGACGAGTTGGCGGTGGATGTGGCAGCAGTAGAAACGATCCGTTCCATCTATCAGCCAATGTTGCAAATGACCGATTCCCTCTCCGACACCATGGCCCTGTCCGGCAGCGAGTCCTTCTCCACCTCCCTGATGTTTTACAGCGCCATCAAAAATGCCATGCGCCAAAACATCCAAAAGGCCGAGACCATCCATAACGACCTCTCCGCCCGCTTCCCCGGCCGGAGCCGAAGGGAGCAACAGGCCGCCGGTTAATAGACATGACAATCCCCGGTGTCATAATAATCAACACGACACCGGGGTTTTGTTTTACCCATCAAAGCCTTTGGTCTTCGAACCTTTGAAGTTCGACTTTCCTCCTTCGAGGTCCAATTTTCCACTTTAAAAGCCCGATTTCGAACCTTCTGGGTCCGACTTCCCACCTTCAAGGTCCAATCTTCCACCCCAAAAGCCCGGCTTCGAACCTTTAAGGCCCAACTTTCCACCTCCAAGGTCCAATCTTCCACCCCAAAGGCCCGACTTCGAAACTTTGAGGTCCAACGTTCCACCTCCAAGGTCCAATCTTCCACCCAGAAAGCCCGGCTTCGAACTTTTAAGGACCGTCTTCCTAATTCCGAAGTCCAAATTTCTATCAAGAAAATAATTTGCCGATTAAAGATTTAACCGCTAATACACGCGAATTTACGCTAATTAATTGCTTGTATCTTAAGGTTTTATTCGCGTTTATTATTGTTCATTAGCGGTTCCAACGGATTAAAATATTTTCATTCTTTAACGTGCCCTGGCATGCCGGGGTGGGGGGCTACTTAGAAAATACTTCAAACCATGAGAATTACGTTGAATATTTAAAACATTACTACCACGAAGAGCACGAAGACGGGGGAAGAAAATCAATCTTTCCGTTCCCCTTCGTGTCCTTCGTGACCTTCGTGGTGAATATCCTATTTTCATCTTTTAACGTGCCCCGGAACTCCGGGGTGGGGGGCTATCTAGAAAATAATTTGCCGATTAAAAATTTAACCGCTAATACACGCGAATGAACGCTAATAAATCTCTATATCTTAAGGTTTTATTCGCGTTTATTAGTGTTTATTAGCGGTTCCAGTGAATTATAATATTTTCATCCTTTCATGTGCCCCGGTATGCCAGGGTGGGGGGCTACCTTAAAAGCCGATTTCAAGCCTGTAAAGTCGATGGAGAGGTAAAATTTAAGACTCCACGGTTGAGTGTGCATCCTGACACAACTCGTTTCCCCTCGCCATCGCTAAAACGATGGAGATGGGATAAAAGGGGTGAGGTGCCTTAAAATCGCGGATTGATGATTTTGGCGGCCGGCCCGGGAAGGACCAACTTTTGACCAACTTTTATCCGGGTTACATTCGAAAGACTATTAAGGTCTTGCAACACCGCGGGGGTCGTTCCATACCGTTTTGCCAATCGCCATATTGTTTCATTGGTTTTCACAATATAGATACGCTCGCTGGGAACTGGAATCATCAAGGTCGAATTGGTTTTAATAATTCCAGGGTTTTTTAACTGATTGACCTTAATAATCGATTGTAAACTAACCCCGAATTTTCTAGAAATGCTGGTTAATGTATCACGTCTTTTAATAGTGTATGCAATATTAGTAGTCTCGGCTGTTTTAACGGGTTCTTTTTCGATACTCTTTAAAATCGGTTCTAGTTTGATCTTTTCCGAATCTGGTTTGGAAGGATAAGCTATCTTTTCAGTAAATGAGGGCGTCAAAAAGATAATCGTGGCGATGGCGTCTTGGGATTCCGGTTTATCATTCGGCTGCCGGCTATTGAATAAGGATGCCAAAAATGAAAATTCGTATAAAGGCGTCTTCATCTTCAGATATTCATCACGCCTAAGCGCGCCTGTCAACATAATGGTGTCTCCCGGGTTTAAGCCGACAGT
>JBLNDC010000013.1:0-7278 GCA_050261255.1 Bacteroidota bacterium | reverse complement strand
AGAACTGCTCGCCCGGAGTTCCAAGCTGCTTGCCCTAGAGTCCGGGACTGCCCGTTTGGAGTTGAGGAACCGGTCGTTGTTAGTTTTGAACTGCTTGCATGGTTTCGGAAACTGAGGACATGGAGTTCGAAACAACTTGCGCATAGTTGGGGGCTGCTGGTTTGGGGTTGGGAACTACTCGTTCGGAGTTCAGGACTGCTCGGCTGGAGCCCGGAACGGCTGGCCTGAAGACGTTGAAATTTGGCCGGAGTTAAAGGCTGTCGTGAAATGGCGCGTTCCTACTGAGCGAACCCAAATTTCAGGCTTCGGGATAGAGAGGATAGATGAGTCGTCGAGCATTACCTGAATAAAATTCTCTGCCAATTAAAGCTTAATTACCTGCTTGAGATATAGATTTTTAAAGAGGGCTGCCTCAAAAGCAAATGAATTTATGGCCTAGCCAAGGATTTTAACCCTTGGTGGACAGAACGGCAAAAATCTTCTTTTTAGACAGCCTCTCTGCTTACAGCAAATCTCATTTAAAAGTATGGCGTTTATACATCTGATGCAGGTTATGAAGTTCCTTTTTCGGCTCCTTAAAAAACTGACCCATAAAACGGAAAAGGAACCATAATTTTTGTATACCCCGGGGTGATTTTTCGAGTTCCTTATATATTTTAAAAGGTTTCATAAGAACTCTTTCCACAAAATCGTGATAATAAGCGCCGATTAAAATGCCCCGGTTGTCAAATACTTGATTGCACGTTAAACAACGGCCGGCTTTTAAATACTTATCCAGATAAATAAGTTCATGATCTGTCTCATCACCGCATTTTAAGCAATACCGGATGCCGATATAACTTATTTTTTCCAGCTGAATCACCCTCTGCTCATAATCTTCGGTTGGCGCCACCCATGAAAACTAGATACTTGTTTAAGTTCAGATGTTAATCGATTTATTCAGGCTTTCGGCGGCAGCCTCCATTATCGCTTCGGCCAGGGTTGGATGGGCATGAACTGTAGTCGCCACATCCTCCAGGGTCCCTTCAAGTTTCATAACCATGACAGCCTCATGGATCAGACTCGATGCCTCCGGACCGACGATATGGACACCCAGAATTTCATTCCAGCGGGAATCGGAAATTATTTTCACAAAGCCTTCCGTATGCCCCAGGGTAAAAGCCTTTCCATTGGCGAAGAATGGAAATTTGGAGGCCTTATATGGTATCTTCTTATCTTTAGCCTGTTGCTCGGTTAAGCCTACCCAAGCCACTTCTGGATTGGTAAAGATACAATTAGGGATCACCTCATACTCCATCGGGTTACCCTTGCCGAAAATGTTTTCCGCGGCCACAATACCCTGCGCCGATGCCACATGGGCCAGTTGTATGGTACCGGTTATATCGCCGATTGCGAAAATATTATCAATGCTAGTTTGCATTTTGTCGTTTGTTTCAACATACCCCCGGCTATTACGTTTTAAGCCCAATTCCTTAAAGGCGCCATCTTCGATTTTTCTTCCGGCAGCCATTAAAACTTCTTCAGCTTCGACATTTTTCCCGTCTTCAAGCATAACTCGAAAACGGTCATTTACTTTTTGGACCCCTTTTACCTTGACTCCGGTCAAAATATCAATTCCGTTATTACTGAACTCCTGGGTTATCAGGGAGGAGACTTCATTATCAGCCATAGAGAGAATACTTGGCATAAGTTCAATGATAGTTACCTTAACTCCAAAAGAATTAAAAATACTGGCGAATTCGGCGCCTATTACGCCACCGCCGATAATAGCTATGCTTTTAGGGAGTTTAGGGATATAAAAAATCGTATTGGTATCATGAATTTTGGTATCCGGAGTGATTTCGATATTCAGCTTCATCGGTACGGTCCCGGTAGCCAGGATGATATACTTGGTTGTAACTGTCTTTTTAGTGCCATCAGCCAGTTCGATCGCTACAGTATTGGGATCGACAATCCGGGCGACGCCTTTTAAAAGCTCAACTTGGTTACGCTTCAAGAGGGCTTTTACTCCGCCTACCAATTTAGCGACAATCTGGTTTTTCCGTTCTTTGATTTTATTCCAGTCAAAACTGGCCTCCTTAACCTCAATTCCCATTTTCCCGGATTCCTTGATATTTCTCCAGATTTCCGCGTTTCTGACCAAGGCTTTGGTAGGAATACAGCCTAAATTGAGGCAGGTTCCGCCGACATTGTCTTTCTCGACCAATATTACTTTAGCGCCCAATTGGCCCGCTCTGATAGCCGCCACATAACCGCCCGGTCCACCTCCGACAACAACGAGATCACTATCGAAATTAAGACCCGTCTTATTAACAGCTTTGGAGTCATCTTCCTCCTGTTTATTCCCCGATTTGGGCGAACCTTCTTCAGTTGAAGCGCCGGCAGATAAAGTATTAACATCGGGTATGGCTTCCCCCGGTTCACCGATGAAAGCGATTGGATGGTTAATGGGAAGGGTTTCCCCCGGACCGTAATAAATTTTTAATAAAGTCCCAGCAACCAGCGATTCCACCTCCAGAGCCACTTTATCGGTTTCAACTTCAAAGATAGGATCACCTTTATTAATACGGTCGCCTTCCTTGACCAGCCATTTCACTATTTGCCCGGATTCCATGGTCATTCCCATTTTGGGCATTAGCACCGGTTTACCCATAATAATTCCTCCTCATGAGTCACTTATATTTTAATACCAGCTAAGGCAAACTCTAGCCGGATTATCCAGCATCTCCCGAAATGTATTCAAGAACTTGGCCCCTTCCGCGCCGTCAATGACCCGGTGATCCATGGTTAAACTCAAGCCTATCATGGGCCTTATTTCAATCTTGCCGTCAATGGGTACCGCTTTTTCAGTGATTCTGCCTATACCCAGTATCGCATTTTCCGGTTGATTAATAATCGGTGTAAAAAAGTCCACCGGATACATGCCCATATTACTGATGGTAAAAGTGCCTCCGGTATACTCATCCGGTTGCAGGGTCCCTTTTCTGGCTTTTCCTACCAGACTTTGACGATCCTCGCTTATCTGGCGCAGGTTTTTCTCGGCGACGTTTTGAATGACCGGTACGATCAATCCTTCATTAAGTGCCACCGCTAAACCGATATTGACACGGTCATGGAAAATAATTTCATTATCGCCCACCGATGTATTAAGCAGCGGATGTTTAACCAATGCGGTGGCGGTGATTTTTATCAAAATATCGGTGATATTGATTTTGTTTCCGGAAATTTCTTGTTCGGCGCTTGAGATTTCACTGCTCAAACTTTTTAACTTAGCGGCGTTTAATTCGACAAACAGAGTATATTGGGCCGCATTTTGCAAGCTTTGGGTCATTTTGGCGGCAATTGTTTTTCTCATCCCCGTCATTGGTTTGCGGGTGGCGCTCTGAGCCATAGGGAAACTTGAAATTGAAACAGCACTAGTTTTAGTTTTTTCCAGCGCCTGCAGCGCGATATTTTTGTTTAATTTGCCTTCAATATTAATACCCAGAGCCTGCGGATCGGTTTTATAGAAATCCAGAATGTTTTTAGCCAGATGGGTCATTCCATACGGTCTGTTTTGCGCCGTAACATCGGCAGCTGTTAAATAATCCAATCCGAGTCGGGGAGTTAATTTGGATAAATCGACCTTATTCTCAATGGCTTTTCTTCTTGCAGCAGGAGTTGCTTTAATTATGCTCATTTTCCAACTGTCCCCCCTAAGCCATCAACAATTCTTTTACGGATTTAATTATGTCGTCAACCTGGGGTACAATGCCCTTTTCTAACGATGGGCTATAGGGAATGGGCACTTCCAGTCCGGCGAGGCGTTTAATAGGCGCATCAAGATAGTAAAAGGCTTCGCTGTCGGCGATTATGGCCGCGATTTCGGCGCCGACTCCGCACCTTTTTACAGCTTCGTGCACAATGAGGACTTTGCCGGTCTTTTTAACTGAAGCGACGATGGTTTGGTCGTCGATAGGCGATAATGAACGCAGATCGACTACTTCTACATCGATCCCTTCCTGGGCAAGTTTATTTGCAGCTTCAAGGGCCCGGAGCACCATAATCGAGTAGGCGATAATCGTAACATCTTTTCCTGTCTTTTTTACATCTGCTTTACCAATGGGTAGGACGTAGTCGCCCTCAGGGACCTCGCCCTTCGTTTTATAAAGCAATTTATGTTCATAAAACATTACCGGGTTATCATCCCTGATGGCCGCTTTAAGTAATCCTTTGGCATCGTAGGGAGTAGAGGGCATAACAACCTTTAAACCCGGAATATGCACCATCCAGGCTTCCAATGATTGAGAATGTTGGGCCGCAGCGCCCGTCCCCGAGCCGGCGGGAGTCCGTAGGACCATGGGTACTTTAACCTGACCCCCCAGCATAAACCGGATCTTGGCGGCCTGATTCACCAGATTATCTGAGGCCAATGTGACAAAATCGGAAAACATGATTTCCACCACCGGCCTCATTCCCATAATCGCCGCGCCTACGGCGGCCCCGGTAAAACCGGCTTCGGAAATGGGGGTGTCCATGATTCTTTCTTCACCGAATTCCTTTAGAAATCCCTTGGTGACTCCAAAACACCCTCCGTAAACACCCATGTCTTCCCCAAGCAAAAATACATTCTCGTCCCGTTTCATCTCTTCCCGCAAAGCTTCGGCAACCGCCTGAACATATGTAATCTCAGCCATAAATTCCACTCCCTGTTTAGGAATTGTTATAAATAACGAATGTAACCTTTTGAATAAAAACCAGCATAACAAAAAAATAACACTAGGCGTAAACCTCGCCCAAAAGTTTTTCTAACGGCAGAACGTTACAGGATTCAGCATACTTGACCGACTGTTCTATCTCGTTTTCAGCTTCGGCTTCCATCGATTTCACTTCATCGGCGGTCATTACTTTTGAAGCTATCAAATATTCACTGAAACGCTTAATGGGACATTTGGCCTTCCATTCCGCTTCTTCTTCCCTGGTGCGGTATGCCCGCTGGTCGCTTTTGGAATGCCCGTTTTGGCGGTAGGTTTTTAATTCGACAAGGGTTGGCCCTTTACCGCTTCTAGCCTTTTCTACAGCCTGCTTTACAGTGTCATATACCGCCAGAACATCGTTACCATCACAGATTACGCCGGAAATATTATAAGCGGCGGCTCTATCGGCCACATTCGGGACGGCCATTGTTTTGGCGATAGGGGTTGACATTCCATACATGTTATTCTCGCAGATATAGATGACCGGCAATTTCCAAATCGCGGCTAAATTGAGGGACTCGTGAAATATGCCCAGATTAGTGGAAGCGTCTCCGAAAATATTCAAAACCACTTTGTCGCTTTTCTTCTTCTTTAGAGCCAGCGCCGCTCCAGTAGCCAGAGGAATACCCCCGCCTACCACGCCATTGGCGCCCATGTTATTAGTTTTCACATCCACAATGTGCATGGAGCCGCCCAATCCTTTACAAAAACCGGTTTCTCTGCCGAAAAGTTCGGCCATCATCCGATCAATATTGGCGCCTTTTGCGATGCAGTGTCCATGTCCCCGGTGATTGCTGAATATATAATCTTCTTTGCGTAATGTCTGGATGGCGCCTACAGCACAGGCTTCCTGGCCGATTCCCAAATGTGTCGTGCCGTGAATTTTCCCTTGCATAAACATTTCGTTTACTTTTTCTTCAAATTTACGAATCTGATACATCTTCTTAAGCATCTCTTTTAATTCATCATTTGTTAAATCCGACATTTCAAACACCTCATTGAATGAAAAATTTGGCTCTTAGTTGTATTATGCAGTATGCTTTAACATATGTCAATATTATAAACCAATTTCTCACATTTGTGATGAATATTTGTTTTTCCAACCGGAAATTAGGGATCACTAATAAGAGCCCAAAATTTAATGTTTTTAGGGCCAAAATTATCTTCAACCTGTTCAATCAATTCCAAGGGAAGTGTAAATGAAGCGCATTTTGGGGAATAAACAAAGTTGGCGAAGCAGGGGAAATATGTTCGGGATCTCAGGACATATCTAGGCGCCGTCAAGTTAAGCTTGCAAAAAATTGAGGATTTGCTGGAAGTTGTTGATAATTATAGTTCTGTGCTTTACTTTTTGGGGATGGCAATTAGGTGAATGATTGAATAAAGAATTAACTGTGCCTCATCAGGGGCGAACCCTCCATATCCAACACCTTTAAAGCGGTTTTTTCATCGACAACCAGTACCTTTATGTATTTCCCTCTTAATCCCGCGATAATGGCCTCGGCTTTTTCGATTCCCGAAGCTGCGCCTAGTACTATAGGTACCTTTATTAACTGATTCAAATCAATCCCGATAATTCTTTCACTTAAACTGAGCGGGCATAAATAACCGTTAATATCGATCTTATAACCGCAAATATCGGCTGCAGCCCCGCTTTTTATCAATTGTTGCGATTCTTTTTTGGTAATATAGCCGGAGCGGTAAACCGCGCTATGTTCGGGGATATTGGAGCCAATCCCGATTAAAGCGATATCGATCTTTTTAAACAAATCAAAATGCTGTTTAATATGTGGTTCATCAAGCAGCATATCTTTTAAAAGCTTACTTTGAACAAATAACGGCGTTTGTAATAAATAACAATCACCATGCAATTTGCTTGCCAGATCGCGGGCTAACGCTTGTCCGTCAGTATCCAGGCTTTTTGACCCCATTCCTCCGAGAAGCTGGATTACATTGGCGGTAAATTCCTTTTCCGGTTTAAAATTTTGTACTATCTGATAAAGGGTAGTACCCCAGGCAATCCCCACTAACATTCCATTCCGCAGGACCGACTCCAAATAAGCGGCGGCGGCTTTGGCAACCTGGAGCTTTGTTTTTTCATTATCATTCTCGGTTGGAACAACTATCACTTTTTGTAAACCGTAAAATTCCTTAATCTGGTCTTGAAGTTCCAAGCCTTTGGAAGATGTATCGTTAATCTTAAATTCCACGATTTTTTCTTCCCGACATGCTGAGAGTAGCCGAGAGATATTAGATCGTGAAAATCCAATTTCTTTGGCTATTTCTTCTTGAGAGGCATTTTCCATATAATACATTTTCGCCACTTTAATTAAAAGATCGTGGCGGCTCAATTTATTGTTTTTTAAGACCATTCTTTACCTATTCCATTTTAAATAGTTTTATTGGGAAAAGTTAACTTTTCACATCAAAAAATGTTTTTCAAAAAAATTTTTCCATAGTATATACTACAACTTATCTTAAACAGAGTCAAGCAAATACCCTAGTGACGGACTATAAGATCCTGGCCGCGGCAGAGATTAAC
>JBLNDC010000012.1:0-4065 GCA_050261255.1 Bacteroidota bacterium | reverse complement strand
TCCGGCTTCCCTCGGGGAGAGTATGGGAATCGGGTTATACTCGTTATTTGTGGCGATCTTGATTCCGGGTTTCAAAAAATCTTGGTCGATAGTTGCCTTAACGATAAGCGCCGGTTTGATTCATGCCTTTTTAGATTGGATAAATTTATGGCCCGCTTCTTGGAATCTGATAGTATCGATCATTTGTTGCAGCTTGTTAGGGGCTTGGCTCATTCCACAGCGAACGGAGGGTTTTGATTGAAATACGTTTGGTTGATCCTTGGGATGGCCGCTGTGACATACCTGCCCCGTTTAATACCATTGATTATTGTTACCGAACGGCCTTTGCCCCGATTTTGGAAGCGTTTTTTATTTTGCATTCCCTACACCGCATTAGGCGCTTTGATTATTCCCGATGTGTACCGTGCCATTCCCGGAGAACCTGGGGCGGCGATCATCGGCATCAGCGCCGCCGCTGTCTGCGCCTGGTTCCGAAAGGGCCTAATAGCGCCGGTGTTGACATCAATCATAGTGGTGTACCTAATTCTACTTTGGTGAATTCGGATTTTGAAATTAAACCGTTTGCGGTTTATTTCAAAACGGTCTTGGAATAATGAACTTATCATAGCCAATCCAATGTTAGCTTTATAGATTATCGATAATTTTTGAAAAATCAGGTTATCCTACTACCAGAGGTGGTAGGATTTTGGGCGATTGGGTGTTTTTGGGCGAACAAACTTGGGCCGGGGTAGTTTTTCAATTAGGAATGAACCGCCATGACGGCCAATATTTCCGATTTGAACCGATAGCTACCAGACTACGGGGAAACGCCGTCGGAGCGCTCCGACAAGAGCTCGAAAGCAGGATACTAGTTGAAACGGACCAAAATCCGGGCATAATTTCGGCACTGGGGCCGATTTTTTATCAAGACCGGTGCTGGCTTGGGTGGAAAGACCGGAACGGCCAAAGTTTATTTGCTTCCGAATTAAGGGTCAAAAAACCGCTTCGGGAAGAATTGAGAGACCTATATCAATTAATAAGTTCCTACAAGTCATGGCACCAACTAGGATTGACGGTGGGACGCCCCGACTGGCGCCGGTTATTCATAGACAGCCGCGGTATCTTTATGCTTGATCCCAAACCGGCATTTTATCTAACTCAACCCTGTATTAACCCGCCGATTGCCCTAGAACGTTGCCGTCCAGCGGAAGAGTATCACCATTTGCCTTCGGAATTTGCGGGAGATATTTTTTATCTGGGGTTGATCATCTATTATTACCTCACTGGAGAAATCCCATTTTCGCTGCGTAAGGGTTGGCCTACCCAAAAGATTTTAGCTGGGGAGATAATCAACCCGCAGATATATCGTTCCAAAGTACCTTTCGGTTTGGCACGGTTGATCACTTCAATGTTGGCCCCGGAACCTGCGCAGCGCCCATCGGTTGACACAATCGCAAGATTATGGAATGAATATTTAGAGTCGAATCAGGCTTTGGTGAAGCCTAATTTTAATGATAATCGCTCAAAGTGGGTAAAAATAAGAAGCAATACTTTTTTCAAGGCTGTATCTAAATTGGCAATCCCTCTAAGTGTCTTGGCATTGCTGATAATTGGATTCAGCTTTTTTCATCCGAAGATTTATAACCGCCCCCAACTTTCTCCTCTAAAAACAGCCGCCAATTTCTATCAGGAGATGGGACGGATTAATTTGGGTAGCATAAAAGGGGTGTCAGCCCAAACCTTTGAAAATGATTTTAAGGTAGCGGCGAAACGGCGGTTGGAAATGGTAAGAACTATTCTATCAAAACCAGTATTTGAAGTTGAGCGAATGCGAATTGTAAGTGAAACATCGCAAAGGGCTATAATCGAAGCGGATTTAAGCTGGTGGGAATGGTCGATAGAGGGATGGGCGCGGAGACATAGCCGCGAAAGATTAGTTTTTCGAAAAGAAGGTAAGCAACTGAAGTTGGAATCAAGGGAGGTGAAAGAAGCAATTAACTAACAGTTAACAATAATTCACTAAAAGAATGTTAAATCTTGACAAGTCTTTTTTTGTCGCTTATACTATATTTTATAGTAGTATAATTTATAAAGGCTTGAGGTGAGTTATCTGTCGGCCATCAACCTGGTTTTACTGGGATTTTTAATGGATGAGTCAATGAGCGCTTATGATCTCGATAAACTCATCGCGCGCGATAATATCAAAGAGATGGTGAAGATCAGCACCCCAGCCGTTTATAAAAATCTGTTGAAATTGAATGAAAGCGGGTATCTCGCGGCTCAAACGATTAAAGAAGGTGAAATGCCCGAGAAAACCATTTACCGGATCACCGATTTAGGCCGGCAATACTTTATGGAGTTAATGTATAAATATGCCGGAGAAAAGGCCAGAATCAATTTTGACCTAAACGCGTTAATTATCAATCTTGAAAAGATTGATAAAGAAAAAGCTCTAAGAATGTTGGGAAATATCCGAAACGGTTTTTATTTTCAACAAAAAATAGTGGCGGATCAATTACTCTCCGGTCAAATGCTGCCTTTAACAAGCCGAGCGATCATTCGTCAGTCTCAGTTGGTAAATCAAGCGTTAATTAATTGGATTGAAGAGTTAATTCATGAATTTAGCAAGTAACTATTTGACAAGTACTATAATTTATAGTAATATATAATATAGTAAAAGAAAGGGGACTCGAGTTTGAAAATAATCGGGATTTCGAGTGGTTTATCTTATAACGGGTATACCGCTAATCTAATTAGAGTAGCTTTACAAGCGGCGGCGAACCTAGGGGCGTTAGTAGAGGAGATTTATCTTCCCGACTATGAGGTTAAAATTTGTAAAGGTTGTTGTAATTGTTTAGCTAAAGGTAAATGTTGTATCAACGATGATTTGGAACTCCTTCGCCAAAAACTTTACAAGGCCGATGGAATTGTTATCGGGACCCAAGCCTTTGGCAATGAACCTGATCCTACGATCCAAAATTTGATAAATCGAGTTGGTTTTTACAATCAATTTGCCGGTTCCCTGTCAGATAAATATATTTTAACCATCGCCACTACTGAAACTTTTGATCCGCTCAAGGCTGCCAAAAGATTGACCGGTTTAACCTCGGGTTATTTTAAAAATGGATTTGTTTCAGGAGTTTTGGGTTTCAATGTT
Organism: Bacteroidota bacterium; assembly: GCA_050261255.1. Lineage (GTDB taxonomy): Bacteria > Bacillota > UBA4882 > UBA8346 > UBA8346 > JAAYHS01. Next base: position 929 of record JBLNDC010000012.1, on the reverse strand, counting down.
CGCTGGGATCAGATTGAGCATTACCCCGAATATTTGGAAGAGATCGAACAATTCACTATAAAACTGGTGAATGATATTAAAAATAGGCGTCAATTTCAGCTCTATGGAATATTTGAGCGTTTGGTCAACCGGTTATTTAGGGTCCCGCAAGTTAAGCAACTGGTTGAGAAGAATAAAAACGGGAAAATGGAAGCCGTGTACAGAGAACTAAGGGCTAAGGGTTGGCTAGAAGAACAGCCCCACGAAGCGGGAACGAAGATTAATGTTACAGCGACGGTACAGTCCTAGATTGGATTAGGCAACCAAAGACTTTGGAAAAACTCGGTAAATAATCAAGAAGGGGGTTGAAAAAGCCTCCTTTATATTTTTCCAGAGCGAATAATTGATACCAAAAGCCAGACTCCCATTAAAACCGCAATGATGAACCCGGATTCGGCAATAGGAAAACTTCCAAAGAGGGTTAATTGAGTTTGTTGAGCGATTAATGAGGAACCGACAATAATCGCAGCGATAATTAGGCTGAATGACAGCCTATTGCCGATGAGGTTCAGCTTAGTGATGAAGCTGTCGAAATTTTGATGCTCCAAAATGAGTTTCAACTCACCCTGTTCGGCGGAGCGAAAGATACTTTTAAGCCGCTCCGGTAGTTCCAGTGAAAAGAAAAGCCAATTTTGAAATAAAGTTAGGCTTGTTTTGGAAAGATGACGCCAACTAAGTTGCTCACGGAGAAGTTTGGAACCGAAAGGCTGCGATAGTTCAAGTAAGCTGTATTCCGGAGTTAATTTTGAGACGGTTGATTCCAATAAAAATAGACAGCGGGCGATTAGGGAAAGTTCTTTGGGGAATTTAAAACGGTAGCCCCAAGCCAAACCTAAGAGTTCGTGTAAGGCGGTTCCGATGTGAATCCGGTCCAAAGGCCGGTGATAATA
>JBLNDC010000011.1:0-6303 GCA_050261255.1 Bacteroidota bacterium | reverse complement strand
GAAGAGTAAACTTTGCTTATCCCATGTTGGCTATGATTATTTACTTTATTGGCACGGCGGTTTTTATATCAAATAATGCCGCATTACCCATGCTCGAACTCAGTAATAAATATGCCGCAGCGACATTAGAATCCGAGAGAATCCTACTTTCCGCAGCCGGAGAGGCATTATTGGCAAAAGGAGGCCATGGAAGTCCGGGAGCGTTCCTGGGATTCATATTATCAACAATAGCAAGCATAGTAATGTCAATTGGGATGTTGCGAGGCAAAATTTTTAGTAAAACTACCGCATATATGGGGATACTTGGAGGCGCATTGTTACTGGTTTATTTAATTCTAGTAACCTTTGTCCCGGAAACAAAGAATGTTGCGGTAATGTTGGCTGCGCCGGGTGGAATTTTTGCTTTGGTATGGACGATCATGTTTACTATTAAACTATTTAAAATAGGATTTTCTAGGAATATATAAATTGAAAACATTTTTGATTATCCCTTTCCATCCTTTTCAAAACTTATCACTTATATCAGATAGCATAGACTAAGTAGTCGTCCCCGGCCCGCCAGGGCACATGAATACCATTGGCAAAGAAGTGAAAAAACATGAATCAACTACATGCAGCATTTATTGAGAAAGCGCTTTCGGTATTAAAGAATGATGAAAGAATCGTAGGTGTTGCTGCGGGCGGATCTTGGATCACCAATTCGATGGATGAATTCTCCGATATTGATCTGGTGATCTCGGTGGTTCCCGAGGATTTCAATTCGATAATGGATGAGAGGTTAATAATAGCTAAGAAATTAGGCAATTTGCTTGTGGCGTTTACCGGTGAACATGTTAATGAACCAAGATTATTAATTTGTCTTTATGGTCCGCCCCTTTTGCATGTTGATCTCAAATTTATTGCCGCACCCGATATCGTAAATCGAGTTGAGGACCCAGTGATTTTATGGGAAAAAGATAATCAAGTATCAGGTTATATGAAACAAAAGCCACCCAAATATCCGGCTCCGGATTTACAGTGGGTTGAGGATCGGTTTTGGGGTTTGGATCCATTATATCGCTGCCAAATTAGGCCGGGGCGAATTATTTGAAGTGATCGAGTGCCTCTCATTTTTACGAATGAATGTGATCGGACCGTTTATTTTGATGAAGCATGGGTCTGCCCCGTTGGGAGTAAGACGGATTGAGATGAAGGCTGAAGAAGATCTGCCGTTATTAATAAAAACAGTTCCGGATTATAATGCATTTAGTTGCGCCTCTTCCTTAAAAGCAACAATTAATTTGTATCGGGATTTACGGAAATATCATCATAAAACCGGCTTTATTAAACAGGTTGAAGCTGAAAAAGAGGCTCTGCTGTTTCTAGAAGATGTAATCGGAAAGCTATAAATATTAGATTTGTTATGTCCCGTATATCCATCAACATTTAACGGAGTATTTTAAGAGCGGTATTTTCACACCCAGGTTTTTTGAGGAGCCGTTAGAGAGAGAAATGATTGAGGGAGCCTTTATGTTTAAAATCATTGATTTAAAGGAAGAAGACGAAGGACTAATAGAACAAGCAGCGGCGATTTTATATAAAAGTTTCAAGGATTTATCCGACGCCTGGCCGACAATGGAAACAGCCTTGGCAGAGGTGCGCGAATCAATTGGCAGTAATCGGATTAGCCGGATTGCGGTTAATGGCGCCGGAACCGTACTAGGGTGGATTGGCGGAAAAAGTATCTATAACGGAAATGTATGGGAGCTGCATCCTTTGGTAGTTAAGAAAGAGTTTAGAGGTAAAGGCATCGGAAGGGCTTTGGTTAAGGATTTGGAGGAACAAGTTACCAAGCTTGGCGGATTCACAATTTGGCTGGGAACCGATGACGAAGATGGTTCGACGTCGCTTTCGAATACCGATTTATATGACAATCTATCTGAAAAGATGAAGAATATCAAGAACCTCAAAAGGCATCCGTACGAATTTTATCAGAAAATGGGATTTAGTATTGTTGGAGTAATGCCGGATGCTAATGGTATAGGAAAACCGGATATTTATATGGCCAAAAGGGTACTAAGATAAAACCTTAAGATGGTTCTTTAAAAAATGCCGAATAACATCTAAATTAATTTTTTGTCGGATGATTCAGGGGATAATATACCTAACATATTTAAAAAGGAGAATGACTGTTTTGGAAGAGAATAAACCGGGATATAGGTCAATTGATGAATATATTCAGTCTTTTCCCGAACCGATTCAAAAGAAATTAGCTGAATTAAGAGCGGCGATCAAGGAAGAAGCGCCGCAGGCCCAAGAAAAGATCAGCTGGCAAATGCCAACTTTTTATTTGAATGGAAATCTGGTGCATTTTGCCGCCCATGCGAAACATATCGGTTTTTACCCGGGGCCCAGCGGCATCGAGGCTTTTAAAAGCGAGTTCGCAAACTATAAATATGCCAAAGGTTCGGTCCAATTTCCAAATGAAGAACCGTTACCGATTGAACTTATCAAAAGTATAGTCAAATTCAGGGTAAGGGAAAATCTTGCACTGAAGAAAAAGAAGTAAATGCTTTAAGTTACAATGCCTAATGAATTCATGGCTTCGGATTTGAAGATGTTGATTGAGGAAGAATGCTATCTGCGGACTTTAAGTAATATGAGGGAAAATTTTCAACCTTTTTTGGGGGTTAGGAGTTGAAAGAGTATAAATTTGAATCAGTAATACAAGCATCCGAAATCGGTAGTGGGGGAGCTTATATCGAATTTCCTTTTAATGTAGAAAAAGAATTCGGGGTAAAAGGGCGGGTCAAAGTTATTTGCGTTTTTGAGAACGTTGAATATCGCGGTTCTTTAGTTAAAATGGGCACTCAATGTCACATTATTGGGATACCTAAGGATATCCGAAACAAGATTGGGAAAAACATCGGAGATAAAGTACAGGTACGTCTTTATAAAGACGAAAGTGAAAGGACAGTAGAAGTTCATCCGCTATTAATTGAAGAATTTAATCGTGGCAAGGCATTACAAGAAAATTATGATAATCTTTCGTATACACGGAAAAAAGAAATACTCAATCAGTTAACAAGCGCTAAAAAGGAAGAAACATTAAAAAGCAGGCTTGAAAAAATAGTCTTGGAATTAAAAAGAAATAGCGACCGGCGATAATAAGCCACCGAAGGCTGTAAGTTATAATACGAAGTCCAAAGAGGTACATATTTCGCGATCTGGTGTGACTTGAGTGCGCCAATCCTGCGCAGGCGCGTCAAGAGAAAGGGGTTCGGAAGGTCTTAGTTTTGAAGCGGTAAAACCGGATTATGACTTCCGTAAAGTTAGCCGTAAGCCGGTCCATCATAAGATTGAAGGAGAGAATTTTAGTGACAGCCCAAAATGGATATGAAATCAAAGAATTCCCATCAAGCAGGCAAGCTACCTTTGATGTCGGTTATCTAGGCCTTCGAAAGCACCACATGAAAGCGCTTATTGAACTAGATGTGACCGAGGCGCGGAAATTGTTAAAAGATTACCGTAAGCAAAATCAAGAGGGACTTTCATTTAATGCTTGGATTTTGAAATGTATCGGCCAGGCGATTAGCGAACATCAACCGGTCCAGGCGGTACGCAAAGGCAAAAATAAATTGGTGATCTTCGACGATGTTGATATTTCAATTATCGTTGAAAAAGAAATCAGGGGCGAGAAAGTCCCTTTACCCCTTGTGATCAGAAAGGTTAATGAAAAAACACTAAAAGCGATTCACGCTGAAATTGAGTCGGCCAAGAATCAAGAAGTGATAAATGAAAAGGATTATCTACTGGGGGAAAATCAATACAAATGGGCGATGAAATTATATCTTTCGTTACCGCAATTGATCAGGTTAACTATCTGGAGAAGATTCATTTTGAAAAAGCCGTTTTTAATGAAAAAGATGTCGGGAACTGTGGTAGTAACCTCCGTAGGGATGATGGGGAATGTGAAAGGGTGGGTAATACCAGTAAGCGTTCTCCCGGTTTGTTTCGCTTTGGGTTCAATAGTAAAGAAGCCGGGAGTTTATCAGAAACAAATTGGAATTCGGGAATATCTTTATATGACTATCTTAATTGACCACGATGTTATTGATGGCGCCCCAGCCGCAAGATTCGTTTCCCGGCTGACGGAATTGATCGAAGGCGGTTATGGCTTATCATAAATACTTTTGTAATAATAGACAATGCCAATATCATTTTATTTTACAATTGTTCACTCCGCTTATTCCGGGAAGCCGGCAACCTCCATATGATGTGGTAAAAGGGGTAAACCCCTACCAAAGGAGGTTTGCTGATGAGCTGCTATTGTTATTCTCCGGTAACCGGTAAACAACAAGTACGCGCCAAAACTGAAAAAATTAAAGTATTAAAAGTAGTCGGCGAAAGAATCGGCCAGGTGGTAGTGGAGAGCAACACCAAGATCAATGCGGTTAAAATCGATCGTATTCACGCCGATATCAGAGACGTGACCGATCATGTCTTTAAGAATAAAGTCGTCAAACAGGGAACAATCCATAAACAAGTCTTTTATGTCGATCCCGACGGTATAGTACGCGAACTCCAGGAGAATATTCCGTTTATGATGTCAGTTGATATCCCGGGAATCGAGAGGACCCCGTTTACCGATGTTCAAAACCATTTGCTCGATATCGACACCGATTTCGTATTGGAGCCGGCTACCGGCGCCGAATACGGCAATTTGATGCAGAAAGTAGTGGCCCATATTCTGGTTAAAGTCTCGGAATGGACCCAAATGGAGGTAGTGACTAAGGTGGATTTATTCCCGAAAGTTAACACCTCCAGCAGGATGGATTGTTTTAAGAAGCATTGTTATTAAGTTCGTAGGAAGCCTTTGAAATAAAAAGGCTTCCTTTTTTCGTGCTTCAGATCGACATTTTAATATCATCAAAGCTTAGTTTCGAGAATCCGAACAACCTTAAATCCCAACCAAAAAAGATAAAGGAATAGTTAAATAAATAGCGAATAGACAAGCCAATGAAATCAGATAAAGTCGTAATCACCGTAACTAAAAACGGAAGCCTCCTGGGTAAAAAGGTGGCGGCTTTTCTAAAAGCCGACTTGAAAGTGCCGGCTCGTTTCGCACTGCAAACCGGGATTGAATACGGATATGACCGGCCGGTAGGTTTGGAGATCCAGGCGGCTTTTAACAGGTATGAAGTATTAGTGCTGATTATGGCCACGAGTGTAGCAGTTCGGAGTATTGCTCCGGTGATCGGTAATAATCAAACCGACCCGGCCGTTATTGTGATGGATGAAGCCGGAAGGTTCGCCATCAGCTTGCTTCCGGGTCATTGGGGAGGCGGCGACCGAATCGCGGAAGACCTCGCTAAATTTACCAAGGGTGTGGCGGTAAATACTACCGCTTTCGATGTCAATAATTTACAAAGTTTAGATTTGGTAGCCCGAAAGTATGGTTTAACACTTGAAAACCTGGAGTTGCCCGTGAAATTTTCCGGGGCAGTAATCAACGGCGATCCGGTTGTAATTTGGGATCGTTGGGGCATTAATGAAACCTGGCCGGAAAATGTACGAGTAGTGACCGGGGAAAGCCTTGAATTAGCCGATAATGAAAAACTGGTAGTGGTTATCGGCTATCGGGAACCCCTTGGAATAAAGAGTGATACTAAGGTTTTTGCATTACGCCCCAGCAATTTGGTAGTGGGGGTCGGCTGTGCCCAAGGAGTCCCCGGGACCAGAATTATCGGAGCGATTCGCCGCTATTTCCGGGAAAGGAATTGGTCGACCCGTTCGATCCAATCCTTGGCCACCATTGACCTTCAAGCCGAAGAACCAGGCTTGACGGCGGCTGTCCGGGAATTAGGCGTTTCATTGCAAATCTTTAAAAAGGAAGAATTGGATTCGGTTGGGGATGGTTTGGAGAATTCCGATTTAACCCAAAAAAATTTGGGAATAGGCGGAGTATGTGAACCGGCGGCAATTTTAGGTTCCAAACACGGGAAATTGATCGGGGCCAAGCAAAACTTGAACCAAATCACAGTGGCGGTAGCCGCAATCACGGAACGCTTCCAGTCGTAAGAATCGGACGTCCCATTTGAGACTGATCCCTTTAACTTCCCAGCCCAAGGATGACGACAAGTTCCCTTTAAGGGAAAGGGTTGGTTTTAGATTTCAAAGACTTTTGGGCCCTGTTATTTTCATCCTTACGATTGCTTTAACAATCTTGGGGTAAGGGACTATCTGGTGGATTTATTGCATAAGCTGAAAAGGAACATAAGAGGAGTAAAATGCGTCAAGGAATTATTCAGGTTTATACCGGCG
>JBLNDC010000010.1:0-4218 GCA_050261255.1 Bacteroidota bacterium | reverse complement strand
GCTCATTTTCATCGGTAAAAGTCAAACTGGCCTTTTCGGGCCGGGTTCCCTTATTCAGCAGCGGCGCGATTAGGTCCGATACTTTCCTGGAGTAAATCTCCTCACCATGTCTCCATACTTTAGTCTTTTAACCATGCTAAACCTCCAGTTTCATTAGGCTATAGAGAGGCATGAGGCATGTGGCTTGAGGCGTGAGATTGGAACTGTATTAGCGTTTATTAGTGTTAATTCGCGGTTACAGAAAAATATTCTTTTGATTGACCTATTGTGAATCGGTAATTAATTTCAATATAGATTCCGAAAACTCCTTTCCTAAGAAGAGGGGGATTGCTTCCAATTATTTTTTTGAATTGTGACGGCTTATTGGGTGGCGATCACCACTTTTTTAGCGATCCGGAAAAGTGATCGGAAAATTATTGGAATTATCGATATCAGACATAATTTAGGGAATAAATTTCTGGCTGAATACGGTGGGCATATCGGTTATGCGGCGCGTCCGAGCGAGCGCCATAAGGGTTATGCGACCCAATTGTTAAGAATGGCGCTGAAGTATGGAAAGTCGTTAAATTTGACCAAAGTAATGCTTGGTTGCTATGCGGATAATATAGCTTCCATCAAGACCATTACCAAATGTGGCGGTGTATTAACCGAAACGAAACCATATGTCGATGGGAAGCCAATGAATGTATACTGGATTGAGATAGATTGATACAGCGGATTGAAGCCGCCTGGTCAGCGCGATGCTGACCAGGCGGGGTATTAAACGGTATCCCCAACTTCGCCAACTTTTGTAGGCTCACTCGCTGGTCGCCGCCGTCTCTTGTTTGCGGGGGGTAAATCCGGCCGAGCGGGCCAGGATGCCCAGTTTTTCAAGGTAGTCGGGGGTGTCGGCCAGGGCTACTTTGGCGATGCCGCGCAGGTCGGAGAGGAAGTCGGCCAATTCATCCAGTTTTTGGTCCCGGACCCGGGTGGCCTGTTCGGACTCGCCTTTTTCCTTCTTTTGCTGCAGGTTTTTGGCGATGACTTCTTTAACCATCCCGTACTCCTCTTTGAGACGCTCCTCGGGGTAACCATACCGGGCCATGGCCGCCAGCAACTCCGGGTCGTTCAAGATGTTGGCGTAAAAGGAGACTGCCTGTTCCTGCCAGCCGTTGAAGCTTTGTTTGCGGACCCCATAGAGCATGGCCGCCTGATCGGCCCTATAGAGATTTTTCAAGACGATCCGGGCGACTTTGAGGGTCTTCATGTACTTTTGGTCCGCTTCGGCCCAGAGGTTGTTGAACTCGGTGGTGGCCGCCACCTTTTCGCCGGTCTCCTTTTTCCGGGCCAGCTCCAGCTCCAAGGCTTCGTCATAGAGAGCTTTCCCCGCCTGGAGCCTGGCTTTGTCGTAACCGTAACCGGCCAGGGCTGTTTTGACGGTGTCGTCGGAGAGGGCGTTTTCGATCATGATTTTGGCGGACATGAGGAAGTCTGCGGTTTTGTTCTTTAAATTGGTTGACATTTTAAATCAACTCCTTTATTTATTTTTAAAGACTTTTTCAGTGAAAAGTCTGCTGTTGTTCCTTCGGGTCCTTCAATGAGTCCTTCGCTTCGTTGCGTCGTTCCTTCCGTTGGTTCGATTACTCCTTCACCTTGTTTTATCGTTCCTTCGGCTCATTCTGTGACTCCTTCACGTCGTTCCATCGTTCCTTCGCCTCGTTCTGTCGTTCCTTCGGGTCCTTCGATGAGTCCTTCGACACATTCCGCAGTTCCTTCGAATCCTTCGATGAGTCCTTCGCCTCGTTCCATCATTCCTTCAGGTCCTTCGATGAGTCCTTCGCCTCGTTCCGTCATTCCGGCGGGGGATGTTGGTTTAGTGATTTTAAAGGCGGTATGGCGGATCTTTTGGAAAGGGTTTTAAGCGCGAACAGGAAAATATTTAATTTTGAATGGGCTATTTCGGCACTCTGTTTCCAGTTGCAATTGGGTAATTTGGTTATTATTTAAACACGTGCCAAAATTCTCCTGCCTAGTTTATAATAATTTTTTTGGAATTTTTGGAATGGTAGGTAGATTAGGGATTTTTTATTGAGTCTGAAGTTATTGGTTCAAGTTCCGGGATTGAAAACTAATATCCCGATGTAACAGGTTTTGCAGGAAACCCATGGAAATTAACGAATTTTATATAATTGAGTTAATTTCATAACTCCTTGCGGCAAAAGCTGTAAAGAAGTCCTTGACTAAAAAAATCGACCAATTTTTTGGAAAACAAGTCTCCAGCAACAAGGGGAATTCGTTTGGTTCCTAAAAAAGGATAGACTTCACCAATTATGGCTTTACGGTCGTGTTCTTCCGGGCCATATTTTGAAGATGGGGGAAGTTGAGCCAAGGCTGTTAATAAATTAAGTCGAGAAAAGATGGTTGCCAACTTACTTTCTGGTTTAAAACGTAAAATTTCTTCAAAGTGGGAAATGGGTTGTTGTCGAATATACATGGTATAGATTTCATCCCTTCTGTTGGGTTGGTTACTCGATACCATCTAATTCGACATTTGGGGGTGAAATCTATTTTTTGTCCCCTAAATATATTGATTTTTTGGCTTTTGAGATTTGAAATTGACTCAACTATAAATTTTGGGTAATGGTGACCGATATCGATAAAGATGGGATCATGTAATCCTTTGCTATAAATGTTGATATTGTTCCATCAAAGGTTTTTATGGTTAAGGAATTTACCCTTATTAAATCAATAATCCATTAGAAAATAGCTTAGAGTATTATCTAAAAAAACAACAGGAGAATAAAAGCGTGATCAACTTCCAAGAAAAAGCCAACTTTATCTGGAGCGTCGCCGATCTGTTACGGGGCGACTACAAGCAATCGGAATACGGTAAAGTGATCCTCCCTTTTACGGTGTTACGCCGTTTGGATTGCGTTCTGGAACCCACCAAAGAGCAGGTTTTAGCCAAGGTTCCGACTATCACGGCCCAAAATAAAGGCCCAATCCTCGAACGGATCACCGGGCAGTCTTTCTATAACACCAGCCGTTACGATTTTAAGAAGTTGAAAGATGACGCCAACCATATCGCCGATAACCTGATAAATTATATAAATGGTTTTTCCCCCAACGCTCGTGAGATTATCGACTATTTCAATTTCACCGAACAGATCACCCGCTTGGATAATGCCAACTTGTTGTATTTGGTAGTCTGTAAGTTCGCCGAGATCGATTTTCACCCCCATACAGTCAGCAATATTGAGATGGGTTACATTTTTGAGGAATTGATCCGGAAGTTTTCCGAAATCTCCAACGAAACCGCAGGAGAACATTTCACTCCCCGCGAGGTCATTCGGCTGATGGTCAATATCCTTTTCAATGAAGATTCGGATGTGTTGCGCAAGGAAGGCGTGGTCCGGACCTTGTACGATCCGGCTTGCGGGACCGGTGGGATGCTCTCGGTGGCTCAGGAGTATTTACAGTCTCTGAATTCCGAAGCGGAATTGGAAGTCTTCGGTCAGGAAATAAATCCGGAATCGTATGCCATTTGTAAAGCGGATATGATTATCAAAGGATGCAACCCGCAAAATATCCGGTTCGGGAATAGTTTTACCCATGACGGCCTAGCGGATGAGAAGTTTGACTATATGCTCTCCAATCCCCCATTCGGGGTCGAGTGGAAGAAGGTTGAGAAAGAGATCCGGGACGAAAGCGAGAAGTTAGGCTACGCGGGCCGGTTCGGGGCCGGATTGCCCCGGATCAGCGACGGTTCCCTTCTTTTCCTGCAACATATGATCTCCAAGATGAAACAGAAGGAAGGCAGCAGGATCGGGATTGTCTTTAACGGTTCGCCCCTTTTCACCGGGGACGCCGGGAGCGGCGAGAGCGAGATCCGGCGTTGGATCATTGAGAATGATTGGTTGGAGACGATCATCGCCCTGCCGGACCAGTTATTTTACAACACCGGCATCTCCACTTATATCTGGATTGTAACCAACCGGAAGAACCCGCTCCGTAAGGGCAAGATTCAATTGATTAACGCCGTTGATTTCGCGGTGAAGATGCGGAAGAGCCTAGGGAACAAGCGAAATGAGATCAGCAAGGAACAGATTGAGGAGATCGTCCGGATTTATGGCGATTTTAAGAAGAATGAATATAGCAAGATTTTTGACAATGAGGACTTCGGTTATCAAAAGATCGTGGTCGAGCGTCCGTTACGTCTAAACTTTCAAGTATCCGAAG
>JBLNDC010000009.1:0-3112 GCA_050261255.1 Bacteroidota bacterium | reverse complement strand
ATATTTCATAAAGGACGATCGTGATCAGGATCGATGCCGCTATAACAATGCCAAACTTGATGCCCACCGGTAATTGCTGATTGACAATATAATATCCGATAATTGTAACCGGAAGATAGTGCAGGATATAATAAGGAAAACAAGCATCCGTCGCATATTTTAAAAAGCGGTTGCTAAAATTGAAATGTTTGCTACCGAGGCCGATTAGGGCTAACAGCCAAAACCAAGTGTTGATGCCGTGTAACATCAAAATCAGCAATGTTTTGGGATTATAACTCCAGATAATATTCACCTTGGCTAAATCAATATAGAATATAATTAACGTGGTCGCTGCCGCCATAGTCATGGAAAACGGAATTTTTTCCGTTACAGCTTTAGCAAAACTTTGATGTTGGGAATATAAAAACCCCAGTAGATAGAGGGCCAAATAATATAGAAAATTCGCCCAATCATTAACCAAAGTTAGATTACCGGGCCATTTGACACGGAGGAAAGCTTCGACTAGGATAAACCATAACAGCGGGAGATAAATAGCCCATCCGTTGGTCTTTGATATTAGATCGCCGATGAAACGGGATGGTTTGTCTTTCCAATAATTGAACATTGTCAAGGTTGCCATGTCGTAAAATAAAAGGTAAATTAAGAAACAAACATGCCCACAGTTAAAATAACCATTAGGAGCAACGCTACCAAAATATTTGGGATAGAAACTAAAAAACGAACCGGAAAATCCATGCTGCAGCGCCTGGTAGTAGGTTAATACGGGTATGACTGTAATTGACCCGACGCCAAGCGGAAGCATTAGTTTCGAAAGCCTTTCACCGATAAAAGCATTCATGTTCCGCTTTTTAAAGGAATAAAACGTACTGATCCCCGAGATCAAAAATAATAAAGGCATAAACCACATGCTGATAAAACTGAAGATTAGCTTCATGGAAAGTGAAGTCAGGGGCCCTTTTACATAACAAGATGGTCCATCGACGTAAGCAATTGCCGTGTGAAACGGAATCAACATGAAAATCGCGAGTATCCGCAGCCAATCAATAAACCAAAACCTTTCTTTCTCTGACAAGTAGATTCCCCCCTCATGTCCGGCCTTACTTAGCTCTTAAGTTAGGCGGATCGGTTTGGGTCGGAGCGACGGAGCGGAGCCTGTAACTGGTTGATATACGTCGTGCGAGGCCATTCTTTCAGTCCCACTTTCACGCCAGCCGAACCATGGATGGTTGGCTGGTCGACTGACTTGAATTCTCTGGAATTAATCAGCTTCTTTTAGTAAAACCATTTCCTCACAATAATCGCAATACGGTCTTAACTTTTCATAATTCCTTGCAAATTCTAGTTTATTGTTCAATTGTTTTACAAGAGCATCAGTTGGTTTTTCGTTAACATTCTTGCAAATCATTCTTGTATCTAAACCCAAAATTTTGCATGCTTCTAATGTTGGACAGAAATTTTTTGAATGAAACACAACTTTATTTTTGGTTTTCATTACAATAGGGGCTTCTTCAGGATTAATTTCAAGTTTTTTTAGGAGAAGCTCGTAGCCATTTAAAACTAGATCCTGGTTATTTATGCCTAATTGTGCTTGGTTCTTTTTATACCATTCAATTCTCTTACAAAATAGATGGTTTTGGAGTGATTCCAAGTCTTCTTTCTTGGCGCCTCTTAGTTTTTTTATTTCACCACGTACATCTTTCCGGTATAGCAATGAACATTGGTCATGCATGACTCCTTCTTGAACTATAATATTTGCGTTTGCTTTTTCAAATAATTCTTTACATGTTAAATTAATGCGTTTTCTTCCTTCAGCAATCGCTTCAGCAATCGAATATCCGTATACAATGGTCTTGATCCCAGACCAAACAATCGCGGTTGCGCACATTGGGCATGGTTCATGTGTCGAAATTAAAACACAATCTTCTAAATTTCTACCATATTTTTGGGAAGCTATTCGAATAGCATTTAACTCCGCATGGGAAGTGGGGTCTGATTCAGTTTCTTCCTTATCATGAATGCTTACCAGAACACTATTTCCTTTAATAATGACAGCTCCAAAACCGTTATTTCCTTCTTTAAGACTTAATTTTGCTTCTTCCAATGCAACATTCATAAACTCGTCATAGTACATATTCTTTGTTTCACCCCATTTAATGGCTATTATTGATAACTCTAAAATACTTCTTCGAATTTTCTTCAATAGGCCGTGTCCACGTTGGACCGGCCTGAGTCTGGCATGGTGTATAGTGTGGTGTTATGCAAAGTCGCGCGCCTTCTTGAATAAGGCCGACAGGACGCCGGCCTCTTAAACACAATTACTCTGTTTTAACCATTCATTTCTTGTTAACGCAAATGTATAACCAATAAATTCAATTGGTTTTCCTTCAGATGTTTTGTTAAAAGAAGCTATCCCTTCACTTATTTTTTTCATTCCAAGTCTATAAAGTAGATTGCAGGATGGTTGATTATCAGCTGCAGTACTGCTTTTTATTGTTTCTGCATTAAGATTAGTAAAAGCATAGTCAAGTAACACAATACATCCCTCTGTTGCATACCCATTCCCGTGATAATCAAAATTAAAACAATAACCTAAATCAAATTCTGTATTTTCACCATTGAGTGAAATAAATCCAATAAATTTACCTGTTTCTTTAAGACAGACAGCTAAAAACTTATCTCCTTTTGAAAACCATTCAACTATACCCTTAATTTCATTTTCTGAAGTTGGCCATGGATGGTCATAAATAGCATACTCCGAAGATTCTTTTTGAATAATCATTTCTTGAAGTGCCTTCCAATCATCTGTTTCAAAATTCCGTATAATTAATCTTTCTGTTTCAATAACCTTCATTTTTTATCTCCTCGTATTCGTGAGTTGATGAAGATCCACTCCATCAATAACTCGCCGCAGGACGCGGCGGCCTTTGCACGCGATTTTATATAACGTTCCCGCATTCCTGACGTGTAAAACGCTTAGTGGCGACGCCGACGTAGCGTTTTGCATGTGGGCGCGCGAACTACTTGAATATTCTTCTTCGACTCAACATCTTGACATGACAGCTTCTTCGAGTCCACTTATTTTGACTTAACGCGCCCCGTCAGCAGGAACGGA
>JBLNDC010000008.1:0-3411 GCA_050261255.1 Bacteroidota bacterium | reverse complement strand
ATTAATCCCTTGTTCCCAAATTTGGCGCAAGGTTTTTCCAGAGCGGGGATCGACCAAATCCGGTTCCAAATCCATCAGCGGCAAGAGTACAAAAGAGCGTTGACTGAAGCGGGGGTGAGGTATTATCAAATCGGCGCCTTCCCAAACCCAATCATCATAAAACAATAGATCCAGATCGATTAAACGGGGGCCGAAACGAACAGTCGGCTCCCGTCCCATTTGGGACTCAATCTCTTTCATTATCTCAAGAATTGATATTGGCCCCAATCGTAAATTGTCATCGAAGTAAGCGGCCTGATTCAAAAACCAAGGTTGTTCTCTTACGCCCACCGGTTCACTCCGATATACCGGAGAAAGAACCAATTTTGTGCCAAATCTTTCTTCCAATAAATTAACCGCTTGTTTCAGGTTACAGGCTGGGTCTCCTAAATTGCCGCCCAGTCCGATCCGGACCCGGTTAGGCTTTGCTGATCGCATCATACATCCTCACCGCTCTTGTAATGGCTTGAACATCATGGACCCGGAGAATGTCGGCCCCTTTGGCGATTCCCCATAAATTAGCGGCGATGGTCCCTTCCAACCTCTCCTCTACCGGAAGATCCAAGGTTTTTCCGATCACTGATTTCCGGGAGACGCCCAAGAGGATCGGCCTTCCGATAACCCGGAGCTGGTCTAGTTTTTGAAGTACTTGAAGGTTATCTTGATAGGTTTTACCGAACCCGATCCCGGGGTCAATAATGATTTGATTGAGGCTTACCCTATGCTCCAAAGCGATGGCAATCGATTGATTCAGGTCGGCGATGATCTCCTTCATCAAAAACCGGTATCCCGGTTCCTTCCGGTTATGCATGATAATCACCGGACACTTGGCTGCCGCGGCCACTTTGGCCATTCGCCTTTCCGGGTCGTCCGGAGATCGGAGCCCCCAGATATCATTAATGATTGAAGCGCCTTGGTTTAATGCTGCTTCCGCCACGGCGGGTTTATAGGTATCCACCGAGATCGGAACCGTGACCGCCCGGGCCAATTCCTTTAAGACCGGGAGGATCCGTTTACTTTCCTCCTCTTCCGGAACTACTTCCGAACCGGGGCGGGTGGACTCCGCTCCCAGGTCCAGAAAGTCGGCTCCGGCCGCAATCATCTCTTCAGCTTGCTTAAGGGCTAAGTCAATATAGTTTGGTTTGCCGTATAAACCGTCCTTTGAGAAGGAATCGGGGGTCAGGTTAACGATGCCCATGATGTAGGTACGCGCTCGTAAATCGTAGCTCCCTCCGTCAACACTTATTGTAAAATCAATTACTTCTCCGGAATAATTGTTTAGAGCGGTTTCAAGGTTAGATGCCAGTTCCGGCAAGCCGAAGGGTTGTTGTTTTAGTTTGGCGATAAATTGATCCAACTGACGCCTAGTGCCGCTGAGCAAAGCTTGATACGTACCGCCGGTCTCCTGTTCCCAACTACATACTTTCCAAGGGACCGCCGCATCCGCTCCCCTGGCCAACATCTCTTGCTTGATGATGGCCGCTTGCCTAAAGGTCAGATCGTAAAGCCGGACCTGATAATGGTCGAATTTTCCGGCCATAATCTCGATGCCTCGCGGATCGACCCCGATTTCTCCCATCCAGCTTTTAAGCGCCGCTTGGTTTAGGCCTTTTTCAATGATAATTCCGTTAATAATCAGAACCACCTCGGATTAAAGATTATCCATTTGTTCGCTGTTTTAAAGTAAACTCCTGCCTTAAAAATAATTTGGGCCTGAACTTAATTACAAGCAAATAAAAAAACCGCCCTTCCAAGAAGGGGGCTACCCGAAAGTCTTGCTATGCCGATTAAAGATTAAACCGCTAATACACGCGAATCAACGCTAATTAATCTCTCATATAAGGTTTAATTAGCGTCTATTAGTGTTCATTAGCGGTTCCGGTTCACACGGATTAACACTGATTATCCATGGCAAATGTGGTTTTAATCGAATCAAGTTCCGTCTACCTTAAACGCCAAGTGTAAGTCAGCCCTATATCCGGTAACTTTGCCATCGCGGACTACAGCGCTTAGGTTTTTAACTTCAACGCCGTTAATATTATGAATCGTCTCCGACGCCTTGGCTACCGCCGATTCAATCGCGTCCTTCCAACCGTCCGGAGATTCGCCAACTAATTCTACCACCTTTTCAACGGTCAAGCATACTCCCCCTTTCCTCAAGAAAATTCCCCAGTCTTAAGTCGACAAATTTAGCTTTAGTCGACAGCCTAGGACCGGTCACCGCCAGATAAACCAAGCACCCGGCTAAAGTCAGCAATAAAACGATGAAAAAAATTAAAATCCCTGGTTTTCGCATCATAATTCACCAAGGATATTATTTAACAAAATGAAAATTTTATGCGTTCTATCTCTCAATTATTACCGAGTTGTCCCCCGATTTCAAACCATCAACACATCGATTCGTTCAATAGCCCCCTCCCTAACTTTTCGGGCCCAATCTCCGCTAAGCTTTGCACCTGAAATAAACTTCTTTTCCCCATTGAACGTAGTTAAATTCATTTCCTTAATCGTAGCCGACTCCGAACCAAATGTTGCTTTTCGATTCGGGTTATGATAAACCACTAAGGTATTTCCTAAAAAATTAGCTGTGTAACTACACGCGGGAAGATGATACTCTTTTATTTCACCGTTCCGCCGAAGGACCTTCACTTTGACTTCGGAAGTACTAAAAAAAGATTTATTTAAGACCGGTTTGAACTCCAATTCCAAGTCGCCTTCGTTAGTAACTAAAAACGGAGCCGGGCCGAAGCTCATATATAACCAAATGTGCACCAGCTCCGCGTTGGACCCGCTCAAACGGGCCACAAAGCCGCTGCCGTGAAGCTTAGCCTCAGGATAAGCGCTGGAGACAATGAAGGAGCTGTTCTCCAAAGGATTCCTGCCATAGACTTCGGGCTGTTGATAACAGACCATAAGCCTAGGCAGTTCGGCGAAGAATTCCTCATTAAGCCCGGAACGAAGTAGTTCCAGCAAGTACTTATATTCCATATGCAAAAAGATGGACTCATTCTCCAGCCAACCCCTGGGAAAAACCTTAATCCGGCCGATTTCCTCCGGTGCGGTGCTCAAGTCGGCGCAGATCTTGTACATCCCCAGTTGCCGGTCGTATAATTGACTCTTCCGGACCGCCCCATACAATTCCCGCCGCTTGCGGCAGTCCCTTTCCACCCGTAAGGCGGCTACTTGGCCTTCGAGAAATTCGGGGAGGGTACCCTGTTCAAACTCTTCCGGCCAGACCCGTAATTCGCCTGTCTCCGGTTGGGAAGGAGCTGTCTCCATAGCCTTCCAACGAGTAACTTGATAATAGAAGTAAGTATGGTATAAGCCGATTTCCGGTTGGTAGGCCCTGGCCAATGCCCCTTTCACCATCGC
>JBLNDC010000007.1:0-3131 GCA_050261255.1 Bacteroidota bacterium | reverse complement strand
TTTAATAGTGATTATTGGATTACTGATCCCCCCTATGCTGATGCAGTCAATTATCATGAACTTTCAGAGTTTTTTTTGGCTTGGGATAAAAAGCTATTAAAAAAAGCTTTTCCGGATTGGTATGCTGATTCAAAACGAGTTCTTGCTGTGCAAGGCAGGGATGAAACATTTAACAATTCAATGATTGAGATTTATTCTAATCTTGCCAAACACATGCCTGATAACGGCATGCAAATTATCATGTTTACCCATCAAGATGTAAGCGTATGGGCGGACTTAACACTGATTGTCTGGTCGGCAGGATTGCAAGTTACCGCAGCATGGAATATAGCTACGGAAACCGATGCTAGCGGGCTGAAGAACGGCAATTATGTAAAGGGGACCGTGTTATTAGTATTACGTAAGCAGACTACCGAAGCAACGGCTTATATGGATGATATCTATCCCGATATTGAGGAAGAGGTCAAACGGCAGATTCAAAGTATGCGGGAATTGGATGATATGAAAGAGCCCAACTTTTCCGACGCTGATTATATTTTAGCGGCGTATGCGGCGTCATTAAAAGTGCTTACCTCCTATAAAAAGATCGAAGATATCGATGTCCAATATGAGCTCACTAAAAAACGTAAATCGGGCGAGCTTTCTCCAATCGCGCAACTAATTGAGTCGGCCAAAAAGATCGCCTATGATCAATTGATACCGGCGGAGTATGATAATTTTATCTGGAAATCGCTTACCCCTGAGGAACGGTTGTATATTAAGGGTTTGGAACTTGAAAAGCAAAATATCTATCAATTGTCGGCCTATCAAGAATTGGCCCGAGGGTTTGGCGTGTCGGAATATAAAAGCTTCATGGAAAACGCTAAGGCTAATACGGCCCGGTTTAAAACAGCGATTGAGTTTGGGAGTCGTAATATCAAAGACGATTCAGGTTTCGGTTCTTCGCTGATGCGGAATGTTTATATGGCGATCTATCTGGCGGATAAGGAAGGTAATGCCCAGGCGGGTAAGAATTGGCTCCGTAATGAAGTTGAGGATTACTGGAACAAGCGCGACCGGATCTGCGAGATGCTGAAGTATATCGCTACTTTTGAGCATATTAACAATATGGAACATTGGCATAGCGGGGCGGCGCTAGCGAATATCATTAAGGAGTTAGTGGCGAATGATGGGATTTAAAAAAATGAGGGTACTCTAGAAAATGATAAACAGGTATTCATCAAGGTTAAAACGATTGGATCAGGCTTTTTTAAATCAAAAATTAATCAATGCTCAAAGCTATGACCGGATTGCCGGTTTTTTCAGCTCGTCTATACTTGAGATTGCCGGGGAATCAATTGAAAGCGTCACCGGACAAGTCCGTTTAATATGCAATTCTTGCCTTACCAAAGAAGATGTTATAACCGCCACTGCCGCCCAAAACGCGATGCGTAAGGAATGGTGCGCCTCAACCCCCGAAGAAACTTATTCCAAAGCGACTCCAAGACTTAAACGCTTTTATGAACTGGTTAAAAACGGTAAACTTATCGTACGCGTGATACCTAATGATGTCTTCGGGCTGATTCATGGTAAAGCCGGTGTAATTACCATGGCCGACGGGAGCAAAACTTCATTTATCGGTAGCGTCAATGAAACGATGTCGGCCTGGCGTATCAACTACGAAATATTATGGGAAGATGATTCTCCCGACGCTATTCAATGGGTGCAAGATGAGTTTGATTTCTTTTGGAACAGTCCCTATGCAATTCCTCTCTCGGAATTTGTGGTTGAAGATATCAAACGAATCTCCGAACGGGAGATCATTGACGATCTTGATTCCTGGAAAAAAGAGCCGGGACCTTCTTCGGCGGTTATTGAGTCGCCTGTTTACCGGCAAGAACTCGGTTTATGGGAGCATCAGAAATATTTTGTCAATATCGCATTTCGAGACCATCAAAAGCCCTATGGCGCAAGATATGTCCTGGCCGACCAGGTTGGCCTCGGCAAAACGATTCAACTTGCCTTAGCGGCCCAACTAATGGCATTATGGGGTGACAAACCGGTATTAATTATCGTGCCGAAGACCCTTATTTGGCAATGGCAAGACGAAATGAAACAATTACTTGATATGCCGTCGGCGGTTTGGACAGGCAAAGAATGGATCGATGAAAACGGTATCAAATACCCGCCAACCGATGATATCCGTAAATGTCCGCGTAAAGTAGGAATTATTTCACAGGGATTAATTATCAACGGGCGGGAACAATTTATTGAACAGCTTTTGAGCATGGATTATGAGTGTGTTATTGTAGATGAAGCGCATCGCTCGCGACGTAAGAACTTAGGAGATGGCAAGGAGAATCAAAAACCGCAACCTAATCGGTTAATGGATTTCTTACTTAAAATTTCAACAAATACTAAAAGCATGTTACTGGCGACCGCGACCCCGGTACAAATGTATCCGGTTGAGTGTTGGGACTTGTTATACATTTTGTCACAAAAAAATGAGAGTGTATTAGGAGATAAATTCAGTAAGTGGCGCAATGACGTTAAAAAGGCGCTTGACTTAATTATGGGAAAAGAACAGATAAAGGATATTGGATATGAACAATGGGAATGGTTAAGAAATCCTTTCCCGCCGTCAAACGAAGACCCGGTTAGTTTTGGAATAGTCCGTAAACATCTTGATATGTCTGATGATGAATTTGTCATAAAACCTGATGTTTTACTGAAAATTCAAGGCAGGCCGGAAGAAAGAAAAATCGGTCGGATTATGGAACATGGTTTTATGCAAAACCATAATCCTTTTATTCGCCATATTATTCGGCGGACCCGTCATTATTTAGAAACTCATAATAACCCGGAAACCGGAGAACCTTATTTGAAGAAAATCGAGGTTGTGTTAATGGGTGAGAATGATGAAGAAGCATTATCATTGCCACCGTATTTGCGACAAGCTTATGAACATGCCGAGGAATTTTGTGAACTGCTAAGCAAGCGTGTCCGTGGTGGCGGTTTTATTAAAACTTTACTTCTTAAACGAGTTGGCAGCACCATGGTTGCAGGTGAAACAACCGCAAGGAAAATGCTTAATTGGGATAATCATTTCATGAATGACTTCGATGAGGATGATGAAGATTATATTGAAGACA
>JBLNDC010000006.1:0-3753 GCA_050261255.1 Bacteroidota bacterium | reverse complement strand
GATGAATATTGTTACCGATTAAATCGTCGTAAATGGGTAAATGAGTTATTTCCGAGACTGTTAAATGCTTGTACTTCTTCATCGACTTTTACTTGGGCTGAGCTAACTGGATAGTCATTTTAAAATATAATAACATAGTAGTACGGACATTTCAAGTTGTAGCTTTCATCATTGATTTATCTTTTCAAAGTACAAAGAAGAAACTGTAGCGCGTTAGCCTTAATTACTTCTCAACTCCGGCATGGAGTAAAACCACCGCGTAACAGAGCCAGTCCTTGACTCCCTGTGTTGCTGTTTAAGGGTCGGATCTCCGCGAAATCTCCCACAATCGGAGGCGGCTCAGTAATAGTGGTGCCGGCCCAGGTGGTTAATTGATTACCAAATGAAGCTGGCATCAACCGAATATTCACAACCATCCGCGGCTCCACCGGATTATCCGTAATCAGGTCCAACACTCCGATATACGAATCGTAATTTCCAAAGGCCGAGGGATTAGGCAACGGCGCGGCCACTACCGTATACGCTCTGGTGCTCATCGCCACCTGCCTGACGATAACCGATCCGATGGGAATATCCACATCCGGAGGCAATACTGAAAAATTAGGCTGCAATAATGAACAAAACGGAGTCGGAATCAAAACCGGCGTTGGAGGCGGACCGCCCGGAATACAAACCGTCTGTCCCACTGCTAACCGGTTGGGATCCACACCGGGGTTGGCTACCAAAAGATCTTGTAAAGCGAGTCCGAAACGTACCGCCAAGTTATAAAACGTATCGCCGGATCTGATGGTATAAAGGGTTCCGCCGGGGCATACTCCCGGCGCCGGACCGGTTGAAGGAACGCAAATCTGTTCTCCGATTTGAAGCGCATTGGGATTGATCCCCGGATTCAAAGTCAATAAATTGGCCACCGTAGTCCCTAAACGTTGCGCGATTAAATATAAGGTATCCCCGGGCCGAATAATGTACCCCACCGACCCGGCCGGGCAAGTCCGATTGGCTTGGACATAGATAATGTCTTCATTATATATGGACATACCGTCACTTCCTTTAATAATACTAAATGCCTATCCAAATAACCAAGCTAACATGGATGTAATATTGTTGAATAACTGTCTAAATTCCAACTCACGCTTGCTCTATTTCTGCCGAAAAAGAGAGTAACACAATCCCTAATATCATGTCTTTAAAGCCAGCCATGGTGATAATTTAATTTGCTTCATCCTATATAATCGATTATATGAAAAAAGAACTATGGCGGTGAATCTAGATTTTCCATTTCCGCTTTGACTTCTCTCCTGTCGATACCCATTGAGATTTTTGACGCACAGCCAAGCTTGTGGACTATTAAGTTTCTGAACAATGTAGTCTTATAAATCATTTCTTGCTTCAGGAAAAATTTTTAGCTGATAGTATCCACTCTTCAGGAATTAATTGTGCTAAAATTAAATATAAAATCAAATTATTGGAGGGCCAAAATGAACTATACCAAACTAGGCCAAACCGGAATCGAAGTTTCCCGGATCACCTTCGGCTGCTGGGAACTGGGGGGAGGAATGTGGGAAAAAGCCGCCGACGAGGTGAATATTAAAGTGATTCAAACCGCTTTTGAAAACGGCGTTACCTCCTTTGACACCGCCGAGGCTTATGGCAATGGGCATTCGGAACACATCACCGGCCAGGCTTTGCAAGGAAAGCGGAAAGAATGCGTGATCGCCTCTAAAGTCCGCAAGGACAATTTAAAACCTGCCGACCTCCGGCGGGCGATTGAGAATAGTCTACGCATGTTGCAAACCGACTACCTCGACATTTATTATGTCCATTGGCCCAATCCGGAGATTCCACTGGCGGAAACCATGGCGGAGATGAATAAATTAAAATCGGAAGGAATCATCCGCGCTATAGGGGTTTCCAATTTCTCCTTGACCCAGTTGCGGGAGGCCTCTAATTACGCCCGGATTGATGTGATCCAGCCGGAATACAGCCTGTTGCAACGGGATATCGAAAGGGAGATCCTACCCTATTGCAAGCAAAATTCCATCGCCGTCTTGAGCTATAGCTCCATCGCTAAAGGAATCCTGACCGGAGCGTTCCATCTGGGTAAAGCCAAGCTTAAAGAGGGTGATTTCCGAAGCACCAGGCGGCTTTTCCTCCCCGAGCATCTGGAGAAAGAGACCGAACTAATCATGTTACTCAAAGAAATCGCCGAATCTAAAAAGGCTACCCTTTCCCAGATCGCCATCAGTTGGCTACTGCACCAGGAAGGACTCACCTCGGCGATTGTCGGCACCCAAAGCGAAACACATCTGCTCGAAAACATTCAAGCCAGTGACATCCGACTGACCCCGGTGGAACTAAGTCAACTGGATCAAGTGAGCCGGAAGGTACTCGCCTCTTTATAATTGATTTTAAAACTCCACGCCTCCGCGGGAGATGTTCTTTTTGGCTTTAAAGTTTTATAAACAAATATTTCAATCAACCATCCTAAGATCATAGCTTTATAATGTTAAAAGGATGTTGGAACCGTTCCAACATCCTTTAGATCTAAACTAATAAACTGATACGCCATTATCAATCACAAGCCATCACCTATTTTTAAAATAAGGCGACCGCATCTTTCCGGTATTCATCCACTTTCTCGGTTAACCGGTAGTCATTCTCCTTCAACACCTTGAGGTACTCCTTCATCAGGGCTGAAAAACTTCCGTTCTCCTGATCCCAATTGTGTTTCAAATAAGCTTTCTTAGCCTCGGAATTCATTTCCTTATTGTCGTAACTGAATAAAGGTGTATTATTGGCGCCAAACAAGGCAAAAGTAGCGTAACGTTTTAACAACTCTTGCATCGGTTTAATTTGCGTCGAAGTGCCGTATTCCTTGATAAACTCTTCCTGGCGCAGCGCCCGGTTGAGGATCTCCTCCCAACTAATCATTAACGCTGCGTCCTTTACCGGTGTTTGGTCCGATTCCACCGCCATAATTGCAAAGTAAGCCTCTAAATCAGGAGTTAAAGCCTGATGATATTCATCATATAGCGCATAATCAATTATTGGAAAGAAAAAACCTTCCGCGGTCTCCACTTTATAACCGTTGTTAATGGCTTCATTGACTATTGCCTTTGATTTTTCATCGATGATACCGCTAAGGTCGGCGAGATTCCAACCGTTCTCTTGGTAAATCCGGCCTATTTCTTGCTGGAGTTTATTATTTTCAAACTTTTTCTCCCATTGGGATAGATTGACTTTCTAAATCACCTCGAGACCCCTCACTAGCCTTGCGGCGCTCTCCTCGGATACATCAGCGATATTCTCATTAATATATTGAATCAGCTCCGCCGGAGTGACATCTTCTTTGTCCAGTAAAGTTTCAAACCCAGTCATTACCTTTTTCTCTTTTGCCAGATCAATTTGGCCATTGATAAATACGAGCAACGAAGTTAAAACCAAGATGGAACCCAGAATAATAGCGATCATAGTCAACTTGCGTTTCAATATTGTCTCCTCCGTTCATCTTAAAGCCTACAATTGGTCTAACGCAAGACAATCAAGAAGGTTGCCCGGCCTCCGGTAGTAACTGTTTCCATTTCTATTCTTCGTTTCGCTAATAGTCATAACCACCCGCATAACGGGTGGCTTGATTAGCCCTATTAGGCTTTTTACTTGCTCTACACCTTAAAGTATTACGTTAATTTACTGCGAAACTATATGAATTAAGGAAAACATATCGCAATAAACCGCGGGAATTCAAGAAACTTA
>JBLNDC010000005.1:0-7716 GCA_050261255.1 Bacteroidota bacterium | reverse complement strand
CATAACTTAGTCGGTATAATTTGTTCTAATTGCAATACCCCTTCGTTGGTCAGAAAAGAGGTTCTTACTTACCATCAACTTAAATGGGAGGATGAGCTACGCCAGATACTCAATAATCTGGAAAACCCATTCGATGACAACTAATCTTTATACTTCCATGATAATCGGCAATATCATCGGACGCCGTTTCATTCTTTCATATAAATGTTTTCCAAGAATTTCCCGAATCTGATTCTTAGTTGTAGCCCAGTCCGAATATTCAGTGCAGCGTTCTAAAGCGTTTCTGACTTTTTCCCGGGCTTCTTCGATTAAAGCTTCGGACTCCCTTACGTAGACAAATCCCCGGGAGACAATGTCCGGCCCAGCCACTACCTTACCGGTCTCTTTTTCAATGGTCACAACCACGATTAAGATTCCGTCTTGAGATAATTGTTTCCGGTCGCGCAACACAATATTTCCGACATCGCCAACACCCAGACCGTCAACGAATACTTTTCCGGAAGCCACTTTTCCGGCGACCCGAATTTTCTCCCCGGTTACCTCGATCAGATCCCCATTTTCAGCAATAATCACATTCTCGCTGTCAATCCCCAAATCCACCGCTAACCTGGCATGTTGAACCAAATGCCTGTATTCGCCATGAATAGGTATAAAATATTTAGGTTTAATCAAATTAATCATTAGTTTTTGCTCTTCTTGGCTGGCGTGGCCGGAAACATGCACCCCCGAGACTGACTCATAAATAACACGGGCGCCTTGTTTAAACAAATGATTGATCGTCCGGGCGACCAGCTTTTCATTTCCCGGAATCGCCGAAGCCGAAATTATTACGGTGTCACCGGGAACAATAGTTACCTTCTTATGTTCGGAAACGGCCATCCTAGTCAGAGCGGACATCGGTTCTCCTTGGCTTCCGGTAGTGATAATCACGATCTGATTGGCTGGATATCGATCGATCTCGTCCAAGTCGATAATTATTCCTTCAGGGACCTGTAAATATCCTAAATCCATGGCAATTGAAGCTACATTGACCATGCTTCGCCCAATAAAGACAACTTTACGATTGTGCTGGAACGCCGTATCGACAATCTGCTGAATTCGGTGGATGTTCGAGGAGAAAGTGGCGACAATAATCCGGCCTTCGGCTTGAACGAATAGTTCTTCAAAAGTCTTACCCAACTCGCTTTCGGATGGAGTGTAGCCTTCTTTTTCAACATTGGTGCTATCTGAAAGTAATGCCAATACTCCTTTGTCGCCTAATTCCGCTAGCTTTCGAAAATCAGTGACCCTTCCGCCAACCGGGGTATGGTCAAACTTAAAATCAGCCGTATGAAAGATGGTGCCCACCGGAGTATGCAACGCCAGAGCCACCACATCGGCGATACTATGATTTACATGAACCAACTCAACTAAAAAACTGCCGAGCTTAATTTCGTCCCCAGCTTGAACAATATTCATGGTAACGTCCCGCACCATGTTATGTTCTTCAAATTTCCCTTTTGCCAGGCCCAAAGTCAATCTGGTCCCAAAGATAGGGGCCTTAATCTGTTTTAAAATATACGGCAAGGCTCCAATGTGGTCTTCATGACCATGGGTTAGAATAATACCTTTTACTTTATCTTGATTTTCAACTAGATAGGATATATCGGGGATAACTAAGTCGATCCCCAGCATATCTTCATCAGGGAACATTAAGCCGGCGTCGATTACGATTATTTCCTTATTATACTCTATAGCCAGCATATTTTTGCCGATCTCTCCCATGCCTCCTAGGGGAATCAGCAAAACCCGTTCGTTTTTACCCAATAAAAAAAACACCTCCTGCTGTGCTTGCATCTAAAAACTTTATGACGGGAATTTCTCCATCGGGTTTCCCGTAAACCCACGTAAAAAAACCTTAGATTCAAATGCCGCACTTAAATAATAAAAATATTATACCGAATTTTCTTCCCGTAAACAAGGTTCTCATGGAAAGATTAGGTGGAATTTATTCCACTATTGTCATTATTCTTTCCAAAGTAGGAGCGGATCATAATTAAAGATACTGTTTCAAGCTTTCTTTAAACTCAATCACCCTGCCGTTCCTAAAAACAAATAAAAAAGCCTTCCTCGGCCTTTACTAAAACCAGATATTAGAATTTGGGCTATACAATATCAACGTTAGAGCCTAAATTGTCGAGATTCGTGAAAAAATCATCAGTTGATAATTATTCCACTCATTCGACAACAGGCTATACCGGAATACACAGCAAGTGGATTAGCAAAAAACCGCTAAAACGAGTCTAATTAATATGATTCGGCCGTTTGGCTACAAGTTCGGCTGCTTCAATAATCATAACTAAAGCGTCAGCCCTTACTTGCCGATCTTCCCGGGACAATTTGGCGAAAATTTCACCCTCGGGACTGACCGCATACCTCCCTTTCAATTTGGATAAAGCCAATACTAATGTGTCAGCGCTACAACGGGGGCAACTACAATATTGAGGATAATTCTTTTGAAATTCCTTGTAAACATCAACTACTACATCTTCCATATAGTTTTTGAAGTTTATATTATCCATTATGATCACCGCCAATCAAAATTGAGGGTTAACCACATTTTGGTTCGATGTAGGGAGAATTAATGCTTGCCCCTGGTTTACTTTGGTCTGATCATCAATTCCATTTAAATCCATCAACATTTCAATAGCTACACCATATCTTTTAGCAATTCTCCATAATGTCTCTTTGGGCTTTACCACATAGACGCGTTCTGCCGGAACTGGAATTATCAGGACTGAGCCAACCTTAATTACATCCGTATTCGTTAAGTGATTCTTAACCAGGATTGCTGAAAGTTCGACCCCATATTTTCTGGCAATCCCAATCGGAGTATCCCCTTTTTTGACAAGATAGTCAATCTCATATAAATCGCCCTTTTTCCGAACGTTTCCTGTCGATATGTTCCGGTCCTTAGTAGGCTGTTTTTCCGGGACTACTACCGCGTCAAAGATTATTACCGGTTTCTCCTCTAAGGGAATGATCGTTTCTTCTTGGTTGGCATTACCGGGGTCAGTCTCATTCAAAACCGGAGGAGGCGAAGTATTTTCAACAGCATCGGATTGATTATCAACCTGAGAACCAAGTCTCTCATCTTCGGCTTGCTCATTCCCGTCCGCCGGTTTGGGAGTGACCAGGAGAATAATTCTTGCCGGTGGTCCGGGAACCGAATCGAGTCTTCTTGCAAAGAGATTCTCTAAAATTGGATGCTGATACCCCGTTGATTGTTTTAGATTGAGATATTCATTCCTTTGCAATACGCCGTTAAAAAGGATTGTTTCCCCTAGATTCAGGCCAATGATCGAATGAATGCCCCGTAAAATTGATTGCTGGTGATCCGCGACCATTTTTACAGATGCGCTGATTTTAAGTTGTAACCGTCCTCCCCCACTAAGCAAAGAAGGCGTAAGGATCAATTGGGTCCCGCTTTCTAGTTCTTCAATGGGTTTCCGATTCGCTTGTCCATTATTTAATTGGGCCGGCTTAATTAGATAATCGCCCAGCAATAATTTGGCCTCTTGATAATTAAAACAAGTCAAGTCCGATTTGCCGAGTAAGAGGTGAGCGGCGTTACCCTGGATTAGTTTTTGCTGTTCGGCAGTGAGAATCACAGCTCCTAATTCGGTTGGCCGCCAATCCGTTTCCAAACGTAACATTTTCCATAAGGCATCATTAATTTCTACAACTCTGATCTCAAGGTCAATTGGGGAATTGGAATAGTCGAGCCGGCTAATCAGATCCGAAATGTTTTGATGTTCCGCAATATCGGCAGTGACCGTTAACTCTTTCGTTTCATGGTTGATTTTAATTCGTTCCCTTGGAATCACGGTTTGCAATTTTTCCGCGACTAAAACCGGATCAGCGTTTTTTAAAGTGTGAATTCTAGTGGAACGTGCCGCAAAATTTCCGTTTATAAAAGCCGATGTACCGATCATTAGAGCCGAAGCATTTAGCCAACGGCTGCTATAACCATAACCCCGGGCCACAGTGCCGATGGCTTCCTTGGCGGTTATTCCATGCATCAAGGTTAAGGTCACTTCACCTTGAACTTGACGGTCGAGGATGACCCTAAAGCCACCAATCTCCGCCAAATCTCTAATTACATCCTCCAAACCGGAGTTAATATATTCCAAGTCCTGGGTTAAAATAACATCATTTTCAGCTTGGCTAACCGGGCAGATAACTATTATTAGTAGTAGAACCAGTAGCTGTCGAAAAAACAAATTCAAAACTTTGACCTCCGTTAATTATGGTTGTTTAAAATTCGTCAAGGCGTCTCTCATAACTTTTATCGGCGGGTCCATTTCAAACCATAACCGAAAACTTTCGGCGCCTTGATACAAAAGTAAGGAAAGTCCTGATAAAACCCGACAACCGGCTTTGACTGCTTGAGCAACCAATGTGGTGGTAGCCCCAGAACGGTATACTAAATCGTAGATGAATAAGCCCGGATGTAAAAAACGCTGCGGTACTATTGAATCTTGATCTTTTAGCCCAACCGAGGTGGCGTTAACTACCAAATCGATTGAGTCCCATGCTAAATCGGTTAACCGGTAATATTCAACCGTATTTACTTGAAAACTGGTATCTTTCAATACTTTTTGGCTTAGAGTCACGGCGTTTGTCAAAGTGCGGTTAATAAGGGTAATCGATTTAACTTCCGCAGCGATTAAACTGTAGATTATTGCCGTTGCCGAACCTCCAGCCCCCAAAATCAATACATTTTTACCCCCGACCTGGAAGCCGCCTTCTTCTTGAAGAGACCTTAATAAACCGGTTCCATCGGTACTGGTGCCGTAAAGTTTGCCCCTTCGGTTGATAATAGTATTAACCGAGCCGCTCAATATGCTGTCGCCGAAAATTTCATCCAGTTCGCTTGTTATTACTTGTTTATGGGGGATGGTAACATTAACCCCCTTAAAACCCAAAGCGCGAATCCCCATTACCGCGGATTTTAGTTGCTCCGGCCGAACATGGCATGGTATGTAAACACAATCTAAACCTAACGCTTCAAAAGCGGCGTTGTGCATTGCCGGCGAGAGACTG
This sequence comes from Bacteroidota bacterium, assembly GCA_050261255.1. GTDB lineage: Bacteria > Bacillota > UBA4882 > UBA8346 > UBA8346 > JAAYHS01. The sequence continues at coordinate 2,631 of JBLNDC010000005.1, read as the reverse complement.
TGGCTGATCGGATCGCCGAATACGGCAAAAACGCGAGTATCGCCTTTAATAAAAAAAGAATTCATTTATTAATATTTCGTCTTTCCCCGCTAAACTCCTTTTTGTTCAGACCATTTATCATTATCTTTCTTTCCAACCAACGCAGGCCTGATTTCCAAACGAAGGCCTTCCGGGTACCATATTTTAAATTCAGTTTTCGCGCCCCTTAATGAAAACCAGCCCAATCCGGCCACTCCTAAGTCATTATTTGGGTTTAGCGATAGATTTTCTTCTCTCCATTTTAAGTTTTGCGAACATTTTTTACAGATTTTACCTAACCATGAAGGACCTTCCTTTAAAAGATCGCCGATCTTGGAACTATCGGTCCGGTGAATCAAAATTTCAGGAGCAGCAAAGGTAAGTAATACCGTTTCGGAGGTCCCCATCTGAGCTAAACCAAAATAATTACCGATGGTTATCCCTTTTCCCGGTTTTATTCCCCACAATTTATGACCCAGTTTAGAGGTGGAAACCAACCGGCTAGCGCACTCGGAACACAACAAGTCCCCCATCCGGTCGCCCGGGACCATCCCCGGAGTATCGATTAATGTATTTCGGCCTTTCAGGATACTCCAGTTACTTAAACCGAGAGTTGTTCCGGGATATTTGGAAACGGTCGGCGCCGCCGCCGACTTTTCAGCCGCTAACATTTGTTTGACTAGGGAAGACTTGCCAACATTGGTCATGCCCAGTAATCCGATGCGGTCTCCGGAAACAGTCGCTTTCTTAATCTCATTCAAGAGTAGCCCTACTCCGTCTCCTTTGATCCCGCTCGCTAAAATAAGGGCGGCCGGCATTTTAGGAAACTGATCCGCTAAATAGTGTTGAAGGTATTCCTTAAGTTCGTCAGGTTTGGTCCGCTCCGGCATCAAATCAATTTTATTGACCACTAGCAGGTATGGTTGATCCCCAAGCCAAGCTGACCAAGCCGGCAGGGTGCCGGTTAAGTCCGTAAAATCAGCCACAATCACCAATAACTGGCTTAATCCGATGGCTTTTTGAATATTAGCTTTAATTTGATCTTTATTTAACTGTATTGTTCCGTTTTTCCCGTAATGAGTCATTTGGTAACATCTTTGACAAACTTGATTTTTACCGCGGACCGCCTCCGGGATAAAACCTGGTTGATTCGGATTGGAGCTTTGCATAACACTGCCGCAACCTCGGCAATAATCTACGGTCATTTTAAGAACCCTTTCTTTTGAAATTGCTTGATTACCAATCGTTCGATTTTCCGAACTGCTCTGGTGCTTAAGAATTCAGTGGAACTAAGGGGGGGTGTCCAAATCGTATAAAGCTGCATCCGATTGCCCCCTAAAATATCGGTAAATAACTGGTCGCCAACGATCGCAGTTTCACCGGGCTTAGTCCCCATAATTTCTAAAGCTTTGCGAAAAGGCGATTTACGAGGTTTTACCGCCCGGGACACATAGGGGATTTTTAAGGTTTGAGCTACAACTTCCACTCGATGTTCAAGTGCATTTGACAAAATACACAGCTTGAACCCTTTATCTTTCAATCGGGTTATTAACTCAACCACTTCCGGAGTTAAAGTATCCTTCTTCCATTCCACTAAGGTATTGTCCAAGTCGAAAATAATCCCTTTAATCCCGGATTTCTCCAACACTTCCAAATCAAGCTTTAAAATAGAATCCGTTTGATATTTAGGACATAACTTCTTGAGCATCCTTGCCTCCTTATTTTTGATCAACTTTCAATTCCGATGGTTCGTAATGGTAATACTGGTTGCAAAAATGGCAACGCACCTCTACCTGTCCTTGTTCTTTAAATACTTCTTCCAATTCCGAACGGTCGATGCTCAGCAACGGGCCTAGAAAACGTTCTCGTGAGCAATCGCACCTATACTTGAGATCAATCTCCTCTAAAATTTTAACCCCCGTTGGGCCGGTAATTTCTGAAATAATTCCTGCCGGGGTTACTCCCGAATTTAAAATCGTGGTTATTGGAGGCAGTTGATTTAATTTTTCCTCGATGGACTGAATCTTTTCTTCGGGAGCCCCGGGCATTAGTTGAATAATTAACCCGCCGGCCGCCTTTACCGTACCGTCAGGCTCTACTAGAACCCCTAACGAAACCGCCGACGGGGTTTGTTCGGATTTTGCAAAATAATAGGCAAAATCCGTCGCCACTTCGCCATTTTGGAGCGGTACTACACCGTGATAAGGATTTTTTAAACCATAATCCTTAACTACAGTTAGCGTACCGGAACCTACCGCTGCTCCAACATCCAATTTGCCTAAACGGTTCAAGCTTAAGTCGACATGAGGGTTGTCGACATAACCTTTGACTTCGCCCCGCCGGTTGGAAACAGCGATCACTGTCCCCAGAGGGCCGTCGCCGGAGAATTTCACAGTTAACCGGTAAGGGTTATCACTCATTACCCCAGTGATTAGGGTCCCGGTCAACACTCTACCCATAGCGGCAGTTGCCGTAGGCCAGGAGTCATGTATCTTACGAGCGTTTTCAACTGTTTCGGTAGTTAGGGCAGTAAAGATTCTTACCGTATCATTTCTGCTAGTTGCGAGTACTAGATGAACTTTCATCGATTCGGTCCTTTTATATGGAATAGTA
>JBLNDC010000004.1:0-3524 GCA_050261255.1 Bacteroidota bacterium | reverse complement strand
TCAATTTTTACCTGACCTTTGATGACATCCGGGATCAAAAGTTTGACGGCTTGATTATCACCGGCGCTCCGGTAGAACAATTGGAATTTGAAGCGGTTGATTATTGGGAAGAGTTGACCCGCATCATGGACTGGTCGTTACACCATGTTTTTTCCACGTTTTATATATGTTGGGCTGCTCAAGCGGGACTTTATTACCACTATGGCATTCCCAAGTATCCTTTGGAGAAGAAGATGTTTGGAGTGTTCCCGCACCGGATTTGCAAGAAATATGTCAAGTTATTGCGAGGGTTTGATGATGAATTTTTGGCGCCGCATTCACGCCATACCGAGGTTCGACGCGTCGATATTGAGAAAATTCCGGAACTGGAAATACTGGCCGAATCGCCGGAAGCAGGAGTTTATCTTGTTGCCACCAAAGATGGGCGTAGCATTTTCGTAACCGGCCATTCGGAATATGATCCCTACACTTTAAAAGGGGAGTATGACCGGGATATCGCGAAGGGAATCGCGATGGACATACCTAAAAACTATTATCCCAACGACGATCCACAGAGAGAACCAATCGTCAGATGGCGTAGTCACGCGAACCTTTTGTATGTAAATTGGTTGAATTACTATGTATACCAAGAGACTCCGTATGACCTGAGTGAGATCAAATAGTCTTCTAGCCTGATAACGCTTCTCCGGGTTTGGTTCAAATCCGGGTGCGGAACCATTTCCCTTCGGCCGGGATACAACTGAGAGGTGGTCTGCCGGAAACTGTAGGAAACCGGGATTCTTATATACCGTGGGATTGGGACGGTTTCCGTTTGGGAAGCATGAATGAGGTTAAAGAAGGAATGAAGTGTAAAGAGAGCCACTCTTATGGGCGGCTCTCCTTTTTGATTATCATCGTTTATTTTTGGGATATGCCCAGGCCTTCATCAAGCGCCGCGATAATATCATCCGGGTGTTCCAGCCCGATTGATAATCGCACCAGATCCGGGGTAAGTCCGCTGTCACGCTGTTGCGCTTCGCTTAGTTGGGAATGCGAAGTCGAAGCGGGGTGAAGGATCAGGCTCTTGGCATCGCCCACATTGGCTAGATGTGAGAACAGCGGTATGTGATCGATCAATTTCACCGCCGCCTGATAACCGCCTTTGACTCCAAAAACCACCATGCCGCCGTATCCGTTACTGAGATATTTTTTGGCCACCGGATAGGACGGGTCGTCGGGCAGTCCCGGGTAGCGCACCCAGGCGACGCGTTGGTCCTGTTTTAAAAATTCCGCTACTTTTTGGGCATTCTCCGCATGTTTTTGCATCCGTACCGGAAGCGTCTCGATGCCTTGAATAAAGATCCAGGCGTTATCGGGTGAGATCGCAGCCCCCAGATTACGGAGCGGTACAGTACGATAGCGCAACGCGAAAGCGACTGGCGCCAGAGACTCGGGAAGATCGTAAGCCCATTTTAGGCCGTGATAATTCGGATCCGGTTCAGTGAATAAAGGGAATTTCGGACTTTTCCAGTCGAATTTACCGGAGTCCGTGATAATCCCGCCGATGGCCGAACCGTGGCCGCCGAGCCATTTGGTGAGTGAATTGACGACAATATCCGCACCGTAATCAATCGGTTTTAAGAGGTAAGGGGTAGTAAATGTTCCATCCACGACAAGCGGCAGCTGATGGGCGTGGGCAATCTGGGCCACTGCACCGATATCGGTAAAATCCAGGACCGGATTGCCGATTGTTTCCAGATAAACCAATTTTGTCTTTGAAGTAATGGCTTTTGCGAAGTTTTGCGGATCTCGCGGATCGACAAATTTGGTAGTAATCCCGAATTGCGGCAGGATCGCATCGAACATAGTATAAGTACCGCCGTAAAGGTTATTGGCGGAAACAATTTCATCGCCCTGTTTGGCGATATTAATGATGGCATAATGAATGGCGCTGGTTCCCGATGCCACCGCCACCGAGGCTGCGCCGCCTTCGAGCGCGCTCACCCGGTCTTCGAGAATTGCAGTTGTGGGGTTGGTAATCCGGGTATAAATATTGCCGAGTTCCTTGAGAGCGAACAGATTGGCGCCGTGTTCGGTATTTTTGAATACATAGGAACTGGTGCGATATACCGGCACGCCGCGGGATAAAGTAGTCGGGTCCGGAGCGTGTCCGGCGTGGATGGCAAGCGTTTCAAAGCGATAGCCTTTTTTTGACATATGTAAGCCCTCCCTCATGGAATTATAACAAATTCAATAGGTTTAGTAAGATTTAAGTAATTATACTATGGATGTAAATGACTGTCAACTCAAATTGTATTGAAAACTCCCGCCGTCAATATGCCTCATTACTAAGTCGGGGAGGGAAAAGCATTAAAGACACAATGATTGCAGGTAGACCGGACCGCCGGAGCGTGATAGAATGGGATGGAAAAATTGCTTCAACAGAACAAGTGGCGGATTGGCTCGGGAAAATTGGCATATAAATCTGAATGGACTACGGCTTGGTGAGGACCCGGACTATAGGGAACTGGGGGAGAGGCAGGATGAACTTTTGAAGTTAATGGCTGCCAAATTAACCCCGTAAGATTAAGAAACTGCTTGATGAGTATCAGGAGATTTGGAGCTATCAACTCAACCGCCCGACTTGATATTCACGATGACCCTTTTAAGCAGGCGTTTACCACATTGGAGCAACTTGAAAGCACCAGGGCTAAAGTCAATGAAACCGGTGAAAAACATTTTGCTGTTGCCGGGAAGGTCGGATATCCGTTTTTCGGAGAATTGATTCTGGATTGTTTAAATCGGACCGAGAATGCCATGACTCAAGCCCATGCCTTTAAAGCTGCGAAATTATGTATAAAGGCTCAGCAACAAGCGGTGGTTGTGGCAAAGGTTCATCAACCGCGAAGATCCGGATGAGGCAGATTTGAAGGTTACCTGAAGCTTCGCTGCCAAAATCATGAGTTCTATAAAGATAATAAAGATAATATAAAACCCGCCCTGATATTCAGGACGGGTTAATTTTTTTACTTCTTCCCTACCGCATCTTTTAAAGCTTTTCCTGCTCTGAACACCGGTACTTTCCGGGCTGGAATATTGATTGCTTTTCCGGTTTGAGGATTTCTTCCTTGGCGGGCAGCCCGTTTTCTAACTTCAAAACTGCCGAAACCAACCAGGGTAACTTTGTCGCCCTTGGCAAGCGCTCCGCTGATGGCCTTAACAATGGCATCAATGGCTTGGTCGGAATCCTTCTTGGTAAGCTTGGTATCTTTCGCCACCTTGTCGATGAGATCTGCTTTGGTCAAAATAGTTGCCTCCTTATACAATTTGGGTAATGAACGAAGCCCAATCGGGCTTAGCTTCTCTTACCATATAAATATTCGTCAGATATTTCGGTAATCTTTATGGATTTTTTCAAAGTTGATCAGATTAATTGGTCAATGAATGGATTCCCATCCCTTTACTATAAATCAGCATACAATTAATCATTGTAATTGTGTTCCTGCCCCGAGAGTCTTAGGGGATTATTCTTTCTAACCATGGCG
>JBLNDC010000003.1:0-6213 GCA_050261255.1 Bacteroidota bacterium | reverse complement strand
GAAATCATAGCTAAGATCGGTATAACCAAGCGCTGCGCCCCAATTATCATTAATTAAATAATATAATTTGGCGCGGATAAGGGTAACCGAAGCATCAAAATCTTCAAATGACCCATCTACTGAATAACCGATTGTACCGGATACAAAAAGTTTTTCAGAAAAGAATTGTGTAAAATCCAGTCCGATTAAAGTACTGCTTAAATCGCCACCTTCGGTACCCAGGTTCAATAAAGCAACGACTCCATTTAATTTAGTGGCTCTGGCATCATAAAACCGATATCCGCCTTTGGCGCTCCAAAGTGAAACATCATCACCTTCGTTGTCTCCGGTCCCAAATTCAGCCCCAACCGTTACTTTATCATTAATCATGGTTCCGCCCGAAATAATATTAAATGAAAGATCACTCTCAGTTCCATTAAAGTCCACAGAACCATCGGCGAGTGTGTCAAAATAAATTACAACCGGAGCCGCCGATACGCTAACCATAGCTGTCAAGCTTAAAACGGACGCTAAAGCAATCACTAAAAATTTTTTCAAGTTTATCCCTCCAAATATTTACTAGTCAAATTATAACATGCCTTTTATTGGAGAGTAAAGAAAAATTTCGAATTTGGTCGGTTTTTGACTGAAGTCGACATTTTGTGCTGGATTTTAAATGTAAATAAAACAATGAACTAAAAGCAAAAGGCGCGAGGCATGAGGGCGCCTCAGGCCTCATGCCTCGATTTCGTATAATTCCCTATTTGCAACCTTGGGAAATCCCTTTGTAGATCATCAATCCAATCTTTGATGGCTGGCAGCTCACAATCATCCTCGCTTAACATTGGAGTCATTTTTTCCGGGTCGATGTTCAGGTTCCGCAGTTGGATCTGGTGAACCCCGGTATCAGCAACCAGCTCCTTCAAGGCCTCCGTCTCTTCCGTCCGGTTCGAAAACCCCGGATAAAATAGTAGGTTTAAAGCTACCCGAAGATCGTTGGCTGAGGCATATTGTAACGACTCCCGGACATTAGCCAGGGTATACCCTTGGGGACGGTGATACCAATAATAATGCTCCGGTATGGCCGAAAACAAACTGACTCTGATACTGTCAAGTCCGGAATCGGATAAGGCTTTAACGGCTTCTGTATACCCAGCGTTACTATTGATGTTAATCGTACCCTTTGAGGTTTTTGCTCTAATTGCCCGCAAGGCTTGTGCCAACAGATCTTTTTGTAACGACGGCTCACCTTCGCAACCTTGGCCGAAACTGATGATCCCATCGGGAGCTTCTTCCAAATGCCCCGCAGCCAACTCCACAATTTCCTGTCGCTCGGGGATAAAATCAATCCTGCTTTGCGGCGAGGGACAGCATTCGGCTGGCTGCTTAGAAATACACCCCAGGCAATCGGCGTTACAGCGGGGCGATACCGGAATCCCGGCCTCCCAGCGCCGGTAAAAAAGGTTTTGGGCCGTTAAGCAATGGTACTCCAAGGCGCATTTGGCAAGTTGCCTTAAAATGCGGTTTTTGGGAAACTGCCGGATCAGCCGCCCGGTTAACCGGTCCAGATCGGTAGTGTTATAATAAACCGGATTCCATTTCAGTTGCTCATCGGTTTTCAAGGCCGCCGCCTTTAACCGCCCGTCAACAGCACCAACCGCCGTGTAGCCAAACAACGGTAATTCTTGAAAATCTGCCACCTCATAACCGGGCAGCAAAGTTCTGGTATAACCCATCGGCAAAATCGCCGCCACGGCTGTTACCCCTTCCACCGCTTCTACTTGGCCGCTCACTTCGTTAAAACCCAAAGGAAGTCTGCCTGGCAATGATAACAACTCTCCCCCGGCCGGGAAGTCAACCCAAGTTTGATCAGCGATCTCAACTTGACTGCCATTGACGCCGACTGCCAGTAAATCGGGGTCGGTTTGTAGTTCGCCGTTATTGTCCATATAAATTAAGGCTATCTTGCTGGTTGACATTGGCCATATTACCTCTCGAATTTATAATTTTAAGTTACAAATTATTGGCAGGGAAAATGGGGCCCTTAACGAATTTATAAAGACTGACTACTTTCTGATACTACTTTTCAAAACTGGATTATCCCGACTGAACCATGGGGATTAAAGAGGTGTGAATGATGGATGATTCAAAAGTAATCCAAATAATCGAAAATATTGTTAGTGGTTTTACTAGTACCATTAATGAACGTTTTGATAAAGTAGATCAACGCTTTGACCAAATTGAGCAACGTCTTGATAAGGTTGAACATCGACTTGACAACGTCGAACAGCGTCTTGACAAGGTAGACCAACGCCTTGACAATGTCGAACAACACCTTGACAAGGTTGACCAACGCCTTGATAATATTGAACAACGCCTCGACAAGGTTGAATCTCAGTTAGAAGCCATCAACAAAAAACTGGATTATACCATCGTAGAAGTCGCCGCCTTGCGCGAAGATGTTACTATGATTAAAAAGGATGAATTTGAATTACGAGTGAAACGGGTTAAATAATAATAATAATATAAATTAAGGTAAAAGCACAACATAAACTGCAATTAGGTTTTACTCATGCCTCACGCCTCACGCCTTACTGCACCACCTCAAATATGAAACACTTTAAATACTCCGTCTCCGGGACTCCTACCAAAACCGGATGGTCCAACCCTTGGCTCCGGCGCTCGATCAAACGAATCCGTTGTTTATTATCGGCTGCCGCCGCGGCGATGATCTCCCAAAACAGATCCGGGCTAAGATGATATGAACAAGAACAGGTAACCAAGATACCCCCGGGTCGAAGCAATTTCAACCCCCGGAGATTGATCTCCTTGTAGCCCCGGATCGCTCCATCTAAAGCCTGTTTGCTCTTGGTGAAAGCCGGCGGATCGAGGATTACCAGGTCGTAAACTTCTTTCTTACCAACTTGATCGCGGAGAAAATCAAAGGCATTAGCCACTTTAAAACGACAACGATCGCCGACTCCGTTCAAAACCGCATTGGCTTCAGCTTGACCGATGGCATCCTCGGAGATATCTACTCCCAATACTGAAGAGGCGCCGTAGGCCGCGGCGTGAACCGCAAAACTCCCGATATGGCAGAAACAGTCCAAACTCCTCCGGCCCCGGGCATATTTGGCCAAAACCGCCCGGTTGGCGGATTGATCCAAAAAGTACCCGGTCTTCTGCCCTTCCAGCAAGTTAACGTGAAATTGCAATTGATTATCATTGATGACTAGCGATTCGGGGCATGTCCCATAAATACAACCCGAACGTTCCGGAAGTTCCTCTAAGTGTCGGGTAGACGTATCGCTCCTTTCAATTATTCCTTTGGGACGGCAGAGTTCAACCAGGATCGTGATGATTAAATCACGGTTTACTTCCATCCCCATCGTCAGGAATTGGACCACCAAATAATCCTCAAACCGGTCTACGATTAAGCCAGGGAGCAAATCGCCTTCCCCGTAAATCAAGCGATAACAGGAGGCATTCGGTTTTACTCTTTCCCGGTAAGCCAAGGCATTCTTCAGCCGCTTCCTGAAAAAATCTTGATCGATCGGCTCCCGCTGATTAGTGAGGATTCGAACGGCGATGGTCGAGGCTTGGTTATAATACCCCAGACCTAAAAAACGCCCCCGGTTGTCGAGGACCTCAACTACATCTCCGGATTTTACACCAATGCCGATGATCCCGATCTCGCCTTGATAAATCCAAAGGTGTCCCGCTTTAAGCCGCTTCTCTTTTCCGGCCTTCAAAATTACCTGGTTCATTCGTCCTCCAATTAAGGTTAACTATACGGTCTATAGAAGATAGAAGCCAGAAGAAAGCAAACAGAAGGATTTTTGCATATTCTCCGAACACTAAAGACCAAATGAGTTTTTTTATGCTATATACGATTACCTAATCATTTGACTTTAACTAATAGCAAACCCTAAAGGTAATCTTTATACTACTATCTTCTTCTGCTTTTCCACTTGATGAACCCCCGAAACTTATCTTACTCTTCTATCTTCTGTATTCTGAATTCTGACTTTAATCTAATAGACCCTTTTCCCTACAATCTCCCTGGCAGCGATCACTCCTGAGATCGAGGCTTGCATCAACCCTCTGGTCACTCCGGCGCCATCACCAACGGCGTACATATTATGGATCTGGGTCTCCAAACCTTTACTTAAGCTTAACCGTGACGAGTAAAACTTGACCTCGACCCCATAAAGAAGGGTATTGCGGGAATTAACCCCCGGCGCCACCACATCCAAAGCTTGCAACATCTCCTGAATCGCCAGCAAATGCCGGTAAGGCAGTACCAGACTCAAGTCTCCCGGGGTGGCTTCTTCCAAGGTCGGTCGGGTCAAGCCTTTGTGCAACCGTTCTTTGGTGGAACGCCGCCCGTTTATTAAGTCTCCCAACCGCTGAACGATTACCCCGCCCCCTAATAAATTGGCCAACCCTGCCACATAACGTCCATAGGTTATTGGTTCTTTAAAAGGTTCGGTGAAGGTTTTACTCACTAAGAGCGCAAAATTGGTGTTGGCTGTTTTCCGTTCGGCGTGGCTGTGCCCGTTCACAGTTAACAACCCATCCTGGCTCTCCATGACCACTTCGCCGTGGGGGCACATGCAGAAAGTCCGGACCCGGTCTTCAAATGTCTTGGAATAATAGATAAATTTGGTCTCAAAGATGATTGAGGTCAGTTCCTCTAAAACCTCAGCGGGCAGCTCCACTCGAACCCCGATATCCACCGGATTGACCGTGGAATGAAGATGGAGCCGCCGCGCTTCTTTGACCAGCCAATCCGAGCCTTCCCTTCCCGGGCCGACAATCAAATGTTTCCCCGAATATTCCTCGCCTTTTCCGGTCCTCACTCCCGCTGCTTGCCCGTTTTTGACTAAAATTTCGTCCACTTCCACCCCGGTAGCGATAGCGACCCCCTTCTCTACCAAGAAGTCTTTCATGGCTTGAAGCACCGTTTGGGTCCGTCCGGTGCCTAAATGCCTAATCCGGGAAGGAATTAAACGCAAGTCGGCCAAGACCGCCCTTTTTTCAATCTTGGCGATGGCTTCCTCATCGGAACCGTAGACCTCCGGTGGAGCGCCGAATTTAAGGTAAATATCATCTATTTCCCGGATCAACTTATGCAGTTGCTCTTTGGAGATATAGTCGTCTAAAAAACCCCCAACTTCGGTAGAAAGGGTCAACTTCCCGTCGCTAAAAGCCCCGGCCCCACCCCAACCGCATACTACGGAACATGGGGAACATTTTACACAAGCAACCCGCCTCTCTTTGGACGGGCAAACCCGTTCCCCCAGGCTCCTCCCTTTCTCCAAGATTAAAATCTTTAGACCCGCTGTTTTCACCAGCTCGAGAGCAGCGAAGATCCCCGCCGGGCCGCCGCCGACAATGATTACATCATATTGATTGGACAAAATGGATCACCAACGCTTATGTATTTTAGTTTAAGAAATTTCCAACATAACAATTACAGCTTCAAACTTAATTTCAAGTCGGTATACCTAAATAAAATAGACGTTCATATTAATTTTCGACAAATATAACCGATTATATATTTATTAACAGTCTACATCACCTAACTAATAGGTTTCCTGGAATACGTCGAAATATGTCCCGGTTAACTTATTATGTATTCAACACCCGGAATCTTTCTCCTTTTTTTATAAATTTGAGGAAATTAAAGGGAAACAGGGAATATACAGTTATGTTAAATTATGTATGGACGGAGTGAATAAAATTGACTAAACGAATATTACTGTTATTGTTATTATTATCAGTTTTAATGTATACCGGGTGCGGTGGAGGCGGGGGAGGTAAAACGCCGCCTGTCAGTACTGGTTCTGTGAGTGGAAAGGTAACTTCAGTTGGTGAATTATCAACAACTATTTTACAACCATCTCAGTCATTCCCCAAAGTAGAAGTCAGTCGAAATAATAGTTTTCGATCGGCTTCAATCCATAACGAAAAAATAATACGTTTTCGTGACGATATAAACCCTTCTGATATTGAACAAATTGTTCAATCCATGGGAGGGAAGATAAAAAAGAAAGTCTATGGTCCTCATAATACATACGTAATTACACTAACAACCTCATACTTTAAATCTTCAGCATTCCAAGACAATAATATTGTTTATATTGAAGATAACATATACTGGTATGCCTTCTCGCTTTCACCAAATGATACTTACTACGAAGATTACCAAAAGTGGCACTATTCAATGAT
>JBLNDC010000002.1:0-3858 GCA_050261255.1 Bacteroidota bacterium | reverse complement strand
GGTATGCCCGGTATTTTGGGGCCTCTTGCTCAATTGGGTTTGGAGCGGGAGATATTATTGTAGCGGGCGACAATTTCGGCTGCGGTTCCGCCAGTGAACGAGCGGTGATGACCCTGAAATACGCCTAGCGGTGATCGCCGACTCGGTCGCCCGGACTTGCTACGGATTCTAAAGGAGGAATGAATGATGGCGAAGGATTTAAGGACCTTTTTAAAGCAGTTGGAATCCGCCGGCGTGGAAGAGATGATCCGGGTGAAAAAGCCGGTCGATCCCAAATATGAAGCGACTGCGGTATTGCGCAAACTGGAATTGGAAGGAAGATATCCGCTGACGTTCTTTGAGAAACCGTTGGATCTCAACGGCGCTCCTTCTCCTTTTCCGCTGGTGATGAATGCTTTTTCAACCCGGAAGAAATTAGCCATGGCTTTGGGTATGCCGCCCGAAAAATATAAGATGGATTTATCGCTGGAACTCCACGGCCGTTATCAAAAACGAATCGCGCCGGTGGTTGTCGCGGCGAACGAAGCCCCGGTGAAGGAAGTCGTCGAGGAGCCGGCCGATCTTTATAAGTATCCGATCCCGATTCATCACTCTCGGGATGGCGGACCATATATCTTGGCCGGGACCATGATCACCCGGAACCGGGAGAGCGGCAATTACAATCTAGCCATGATCCGGTTTCATGTCAAAGACCGAAACATCATCGCGGTCCACGCCGAACCGCACCATCACTCCGGAATGATCGTGAAGCAATACCGGGATGCCGGTGAAAAAGCGCCGTTTGCCATCATCATTGGGCACCACCCCTCCTTCTTTTTAGGAAGCCAGTGGGAAGGCCCTTTTGACACCAATGAATACGAGATGGCCGGAGCGGCTATGCAAGAACCGTTGCGACTGGTTCCTTCACAGACTTGGGGCGCTGACTTTTTAGTCCCGGCCGACGGTGAAATCATCATCGAAGGCGAAGTCGATCCCAGCGAAGTGACCCAGGAAGGCCCTATCGGGGAACACACCAGATATTACAAGAATATCAGGGGCGGCAAAGTATATGAGCATTTCGATCCGCTGGGAAGAGTCATCACTATTACCAGACGCAAAGACGCTATTTTCCAGTCGCTCTTTATCGGCCATCCGGAGCATGGTTTAATCGGTTCGGTTCCCAAGGAAGCGGTAATTTACGAAAAAGTTAGAGCCACTTGCCCGGGCGTTAAAGGCGTTTACCTCACTCCCGCCGGTGTCGGACGTTATATATGCTATATTTCCGTAAAACAGCGGGTAGCCGGTGAAGTCAGAGACGCCATCATGGCGACCTTTGTTTGCGATTGGCATATTAAATATGTGATCGCGGTGGACGAGGATGTGGATGTTTTTAACGACGCCGAGATACTATGGGCCATCGCCACCAGGACCCAACCTAATAAAAACTTTTTCGTGATTCCCGACGCCATGGGGGCCACGTTGGATCCTACCGTGGATTCCCAAAAGCCTTATACGGCGAAAATGGGGATTGATGCTACTAGACCGTTCGGGGAACCTTTCCCCGAAGTATGCGAAGTGCCATTGGATCTACTCCAAAAGATTCGTCTGGAAGACTACTTGGGCTAGTTATTCATCAAGGTATTGGATTTGACGCCGGAGTATAAAAGATTGCTTGAGTTAGCTATCCATTATAGGGAGGTGATGGCGGCTCGAAATATTGTCCAAGCGCAAGTTTTTTAAAATTAAAGGTCAGGAGGATTAACATGAAAAAGTTGTCGGCAAAGGTTCTAACATTAGTGGCGTTATTAGCGATGGTTATGAGTTTTAGCGTTGTCTTCGGAGCCACTTTCCCGTCCGCTCCCGTTAAGATCATTATTCCGCACGCGGCGGGCAGCAGTACGGACATTGTCGCCCGGACACTGCAACCATATTTTCAGAAATACTTAGGCAAAAAAGCTTCAGTAGTGGTGGAAAACGTTGAAGGTGCCGGCGGCAACAAATGCCATGTTCAAAATTACCGGGCTAATCCGGACGGATACACTATGGAATTGGCCGCTTTCCCATCGGTTATTCTGGGGCAGTTGGTTAAAGGCGGCAATTTCAAAGTCATGGAGTTTACTTTCCTGTATAACATCACCGGGGGAGACTATAACGGAATCTTCGTCAAATACGACTCGCCTTATCAAGATTTGAAAAGCCTGGTTGAAGCGGCCAAAACCAACAAGATTACCATGTCTGGGTCGGGCATCGGCACTAACGGACACATGGCCATGAAACTTTTGGAAAAAAGCGCCGGGGTCAAATTCGAATATGTTTCTTATGACGGAGGCACTCAAGCCGCCGTCGCCGTCGCCGGAGGACATGTAATGAGCGGTGTTGGCAATGTGGTTGCTTTGAAACAATTGGCCGATGAAAAGAAAATTAAAATTCTCGCCGTTTGCGGTGACAGCCGTCATGCCGGATTCCCGGATGTGCCGACCACCGTTGAGTCGGGCTACGCCAATACGGGAATGGATGTTTGCGTCGGATTATTCGGACCTCCCAATATGCCGGCGGCGGTAACCAAAAAACTAACGGATGCGTTGGCTAAAGCTACCAAGGATCCTGAATTCAAGAAAAAGGCCGAAAGTATCGGCGCTAGTCTGCAACCTTTGGGACCGGCTGATTTTCGTAAATTAGTGGAAACCATCTATACCCGGGCCGATGCGATTAAAAATGAATTAAAACCCCAATAATAGTTGTTTGAATTCGAGGTGGAGGAGATATCTTCCACCTCGCCCGATTGGATTGTTAATCGTTTTGGACGGTTAAGGAGGAGTAGCTATGCCCAAGCGAGGCAATAAGTTGGAGTTGTATTTTATCACGGCGTTAACCCTTTTTTATTTATTGCTTTTTATTATGTCTTTTTATTTATCCAGAATTGCCGGAAAAGTTCCCAAACTGATTTGCGGGATAGCGCTGGTTTTATGTCTGTTTGTGTTTATTAAAGAATTCTTCACTAAAAAACCGACGGTGGAAAACGCCGTCAAGACAGCCGAAGCTAATCAGGGCGTTCCTTTTTATAAAACGCTTTTGATTTTGATAGTTTATACCTTGGGCCTGTTGATTTTGGGGTTCCCGCTTTCAACCCTTATTTTGCTGATCTTCTGGCCGGTTATGTTGGGTGCCAAGGCCAGTTGGAAGAGTGTCGCTATTTCGCTATTGAGCACCGGGGTATTGTACATCGTGTTCGTACAGTTGTTTTATGTTAGATTGCCAGTGGGAATCCTTTTTACCAGCATTTTCAAATAGGTGGTGTTACAAATGGAAAATTTTTTAGCTGGCTTTGAAATGGCTTTAGCGCCGATGAATCTGTTAATTCTCCTGGCTGGATCGATTATTGGTTTGATTATTGGAGTCTTACCGGGCTTGGGTCCAACCTTTGGCGTCGCGTTGTTTTTGCCTTTTACTTTCGCTCTTTCAGCGGATAAGGCCTTAATATTGCTGGCTGGTATTTATGCCGCCACCGCTTATGGGGACGGGATTACCTCTATTTTAATCAATGTTCCCGGCGGTCCCGGTGGGGTGGCTCTTACCTTTGACGGTTATCCCCTGACCAGACAGGGCAAAGGCGGAATGGCCTTAGGCGCGTTAACCGGTTCTTCCTTCATCGGCGGACTAATCGGGGTTTTAGCCTTGATCTTCATTGCGCCAACTTTAGCGGAATTATCCTTGTTGATAGGACCGGCTGAGTATTTCATGCTGGCTATGTTCGGTCTTTCCATGGTGGCGGTGGCTGGTAAAGGCGATACGGCTAAAGGATTGATTTTGGGAATGTTAGGACTGGCCTTTGCTTTTGTCGGCACGGATGTGGTCACCGGAGCGGTCCGCTTCACCTTC
>JBLNDC010000001.1:0-5513 GCA_050261255.1 Bacteroidota bacterium | reverse complement strand
CGGCAGCCATGGCTTTTTGCCACCGTTCCCAGTCCTTATTCCATATCTGCAAAGTAATCGGGGAGCCAAGGGTCTCTCCATGCCTGACCCCTGAAAGAATAGTAACTTCATCGTTTTCGATCTTCATCCGGCCGCCGCGGCCATAACCACGCCGCCTCCGGTCCAGATCTTCCCGGATGGCCTCGTGGGAAAGGGGCAGCCCCGCCGGAAAACCTTCAATAATAGCAGTCAACGCCTGGCCGTGGGACTCCCCGGCAGTTAAAAACCGTATCAATTTGTCACTTCCGTTCCTAAGAATTAACGAAGCCTCTCGAATCTTGGTATAAATTATAAATTAATTTGGAAAATAAGGCAAATAATTTAAAAGGTTTTCGGAAGATAATGACGAATAAAAACTCGGAAATTCACCATCGAGATACTTGGCATTTTTAGGCAGCCCCCATCCCTGCGGGTCGGAGCACGTTAAAGGATGCAATTAAAGAATTTACCGGAACCACTAATGAACACTTATAAATAAACCCGAATAACCCTTGGGTTTTTAAAAGATTTATCATGTGTTCTTTGCATGTATTAAAAAAAAGGCCCGAGGGAGCAACCGGCATTACTATTGCCTTCTAACTCTTGCCTTTTACCACTCGATAACATTAACTAATAATTAATTTAACTAACAATTATTTTAGGAGGAATCAGAATGTCTCATGTTTTTCGCCAATACGACATCCGAGGAGTCGCCGGCCGTGACTTGACAGAGGAGTTTGTCCTAGAGCTAGCCAAGTCATTGGCAACTTTTTATCGCCGGCACCAGGTTGACACCATCAGCATTGGATACGACTGCCGCCTGAGCAGCCCCGGCTTTCGGAAGTTCCTCATCAAAAACCTGCTCAACTCGGGGATTAATGTCTATGATATCGGAATGGGACCGACCCCGTTGGTCTATTTCTCCTTATTCAATCTGCCGGTTGGCGGGGGGGTGATGATCACCGGCAGCCATAACCCGCCCAATGAGAATGGTTTCAAGATCTGCCTCGGCCAGACCACTATCTTCGGGGAGCAGATTCAAGAGATCAGACGGATTATGGAAGCCAAAGATTATCAAAGCGGAACCGGAAAACTAGTTGAGCAATCGGTTATTCCTGAATATTTAAAGTACGTAAAATCCATCATCAACCCCGGCCCTAAAAAACTCAAAGTAGTCGTCGACGCCGGAAACGGCACCGGGAACCTGACCGCAGTCAAGCTTTACCAGAGTCTCGGCTGGGAAGTTATTGATCTATTTTCAGAACCCGACGGCAATTTCCCGAACCATCATCCCGACCCGACTCTGCCGGAGAATTTGGTCCAATTAACCGCAAAAGTAAAAGAGACCCGGTCGGACCTGGGAATCTCTCTGGATGGGGACGCCGACCGGATCGGTGTCATTGACTCCCAAGGCCGGGTCTTATGGGGCGATCAGCTGATGATCATCTATACAGCGGATATTATCCAACACAATCCAGGCGCGAAGATCATCGGCGAAGTCAAATGCTCTCAGACCATGTTCGACCGGATCCAAGCAATGGGCGGTACGCCCATCATGTGGAAAGTCGGGCATTCTTTGATCAAAGCGAAAATGAAAGCAGAAAACGCCTTGCTTGCCGGAGAAATGAGTGGCCACCTCTTCTTCGCCGACCGTTACTACGGCTATGATGACGCCGTGTACTCCGGGGCCCGGTTACTAGAGATCCTCTCCCATTCCCAGCAGTCCCTGGCGGAGATGATTGACGGCCTCCCCAAAACCTGCTCTACCCCGGAGATCCGATTTAATTGCCCGGAGGAAAAGAAATTCAAGGTGGTCGAGGAGTTAGTAAAGTCCTTCGCGACAAAGTATCAAGTGATCGATATCGACGGCGCCCGGATCATCTTCGAACACGGCTGGGGTTTAGTAAGAGCATCCAACACCCAACCGGTACTGGTCTTAAGGTTTGAGGCTGATTCCGAACCGGCGCTGGAGAGGATTCAGTCCGAAGTTAAAAATGAGTTGAACCGATTGTTGGGCTAAACAGTCTATCAAGAGCCAATTCAATGCAGTGGGCTCAATAGAGCGGGAGAGCGGGGAGAAAAGGCGTCTCCGAGCGGAAAAAAGCCCGTTCCAAGATAGAGAAAACTTTCCGAGATTCAAAAAGACGCTTCCGAGGCGTGAGACCGTATTTCTATAGCAATTTCCCCCGTTTCTCCGCCTTCAACTTTGCAATCAGCTGCTTAACCTCTTGGGCCTTCTCCTTGGCACAGACCATCAAGACGTCATCGGTCTCGACAATGATTAAATTCGAAACTCCCAAGGCAGCCACGGTTTTTTTGGGGCTGTAAACTATCAAACCCTCACACTCCACCCCTACCAAAGCTCCCTGGACCGCATTTCCGGACTGATCCTGCGGCAGCACCCGTTCCAGCGAACTCCAGCTTCCCAGGTCGTCCCAGCCGAATTCGGTCGGGACCACTACTAAATTAGCGGTCTTTTCCAGGATGCCATAGTCAACCGAAGTGGCAGGCAGGGTCGGATAAATCTCGGCCAGCTTAGAGAATTCGGCTTCCGTCCCCAGATAAGGCCGGAGCTTTTCCAAACCGGTCGCCAGCTCCGGCAAGTAAGTTTGGATCTCTTTCAAAAGCCCGCCGGCCTTCCAGACGAATATTCCGGCATTCCACAAGAAATCTTTGCTCCGGAAGTATTGTTCAGCAGTCGCCTGATCGGGTTTTTCTTTGAAAGCCGCGACTTTAAAAAAGGAAACTCCCTTTGCATCTCCCGAACACTCCCCAAGCTGAATATATCCGTAACCCGTTTCCGGCCGGGTCGGCCGCATTCCATAGATCACGCCCCTATCCCTACTTTGAGCGTAATCCAAACCTGCTTGTAACGCTATACGCATTTCCGCCGCAGCGTTGATCTTGACATCGCTCGGCAAAATAGCTAGTGACGGATCTTCCCCCGGAAACCGGTTTTGGACATATATGACCGCTAAACCAACACAAGGCGCTGTATTGCGTCCCTCAGGCTCACCGAGAATATTTCGTTCCGGAAGCATCATTAATTGACGTCTGACTTCTCCGAGATAATCGATATTGGTTACCACGAAAATTCGATCGTCATCGGTCAAACTCCAGATTCGAGCCACTGATTGTTGGAGTAAGGATTCATCGCCAGCCAGGTTTAACAACTGTTTCGGGTATTTTCTGCGGCTTAAAGGCCAAAGACGTTCGCCCCGGCCTCCGGCCATGATTACAATAACCGGTTTCGGCATTATCCAGACCCTTTTTTTAGATTTTTAGTCATGAGGCATGAGTTTAACAATATGACTTCGCTTGTTAAAGACGTAGGTCTCAAGGTTTATCTAAATGACATCCCTAAGCTTCTTTTAGACGGAAATTTTTAAACCCACATTACTCGCGCCTCAAGCCTCATGCCTTTTCATACAATCGATAATAATCCATTAAAATCCGGGAAACTTCCGCCCGGGTAAATTCAGGCGGAAGGCTAATGCCTTCGCTTAACAACTCCCGGACCTTGGTTCCGCTTAAAAAAACACGGTCATCGCCTTGGTGGGGGCAAGTCTTGGCGGAACCCATATTCCCGCATTTTTTACAATAAAATGTGTTTTCAAACTTTAAAATCTTGACCCCAATCTCCGCTTCGTCAAAGTTAGCGAAGATATCTTGAGCGTCATAGGTCCCATAATAATTCCCTACTCCCGCATGGTCCCGGCCTACGATAAAATGGGTACAACCGTAATTTTTTCTTACTAGAGCGTGAAAAACCGCTTCCTTAGGCCCGGCGTAGCGCATGGCCGCCGGAAAAACGCTCAACATTACCCGGTCAGCCGGATAATATTCTTTAAGAAGGGCCCGGTAACACTCCATCCGGACTTCGGCCGGGATATCGCCTGGCTTGGTAAAACCCACCAATGGATGGACCAGCAGCCCGTCAACCATCTCCAAGGCCACTTTTTGAAGGTATTCGTGGGCCCGGTGAATCGGATTCCGGGTTTGAAAGGCGACGATCGTTTTCCAGCCCCGTTTAGCGAATTCATACTGCAATTCGCCCGGACTAAATTCATAATCCAGAAAGCCGCTTACCTTTCTGTCAACTGCTTTAACTTCCCCAGCCAATAACCAGTCGCCCTTTTTAAATAAATACGCAACCCCGGGGTGATTATGATCAGTTGTTCCAAACACCGCAACCGCTTCTTTTTCTTTATCCCGCTTAAAAGTCTCCTCAACCCGCAAAAGGCCCAGTAATTGATCTTCATTGTTCACTAAAGCGATTTCCGCTCCGGTTTGATAATCCCGTGCCGAGACGGCGCTCAATACAATCGGAATGGTCCAGAGTTTTCCCGAAGCCAGACGGCCTCGTTCCAGGATCGAATGATAATCCGGGCTATTGACAAATCCGGTTAAGGGACTATAGGCGCCGTTCGCCAACAAGGCCAAGTCGGAAGCTTCGATCTCGTCCAAAACTATTTTTTTAAAATCCGATAGCTTTCTTTGATATTCAATGGTTTCGGAACCGGATAAAAACGATTCCTTTAATACCCCCCCGTGCGGCTCAATCAAAAGAAAAAACCCCTTTCATTTGTTCCATAGTCACATCAATAGTCTATGAACAAAAGTAAAGGGGTGTTAGGAGTATCCTGCAAAACTTCAAATTATTCCAATTTCAAAACTAAATTTCCAAACTCCTCAATATCTCTCAAATGATTTTCAATGATTTTTCTTAAAATATTGATGTTTAAAGATTGGTAATCATGCACCGCTATATTTCTGAATCCTACCATCGCCTTAAGCTTAAATGCCAACTCTTTAGTAAGAATGCCATTTTCCAATAGAAGTCTGAAGGCGTCTTTGCTGTTTTGAGGAATTCCTAGACTTTTTTCGGCCACGAGATGCATCGCCAAATCGATACATGCTTCGCAAGCCCTTTGAATATTCAAGATAATCGAATCCTGTTTGGTCAAATTATTGAGATTTTTAGGATTTCCGTTATATTCTTGGTTGACCCGTTTGAGACAACGTCCGATGATGTTTATTTTATTGATAACGATATCGTCATTCGGCATAGTTCAGCCCCCGTTCCTTAAACTGGTCCAGAACGTATTGACGTTCCTCGTTTAGCACGGCATATTCTTTGAAAGCGCTCATAGCAAAGGCCATCCGTCGTAAGTCGTCGGAGCTATGAATAACCTTCCCCTTGCCAACAATTTGGGCCTTAAAAACAGTAGACGCCTTATTCAAATCTATTAAATCAACATCTCTCCCAAGTATTTCGGCGAGTTCCACGGCATAAAAGAAAAGATCTTCTTCGTTAAGAATACGATCGCTTAAAAAAGCTATATCAATATCGCTATCCGGCCTTAATCTGCCTCGGGCAGCCGAACCGAATAAAATAATCAAATAAGGTCCGACTTTTTTCTGGAGAAAGTCAATGATCTTAGCCAACTGTTCTTCTTTTAAAGACTTTTCTTTCAGTCGCTATCTTCCTCTCT